>JAYULG010000198.1:0-13350 GCA_043763755.1 Akkermansiaceae bacterium
TATAAAGCGGAGCAATTAGAAAATCTGTCTGATTTTCTTTTTTTCGGATTGCAAGACGAGCCTCCGTTTGCATCCTGTCGCAGGCCCGTTTGCTTCCCAAAAAAGTTTGCGGTTCACGCTTGTGAAATTTTTCACAAGCTCCACCTTCTCGAAGCGCATCGCCCTCTCTATGGCAAATACTTTCCCACGTTGGTCCAATTTCCTACCTCTCAAGATAGCCGTTTGTGCGGGTGCCGCAGCATCGGGTGTTGCACTCGCATTCGCCTACTACGCGACGCCCAAGACCCTGACGGTAGGCTACCAACCAAGCCAGCCGATCCCATTTTCTCACAAAATCCATGTCGAGCAGCTTGGGCTAGACTGCCGCTATTGCCATTCTTTCGTGGACGTCGCAGGCCATTCCAACGTGCCGGGCGGCAATACGTGCTGGAATTGCCACCAGCATGTGCAGCGGGACAGCCCAAAATTGGCCCCGCTTCACCGCTCGATGGACGTAAATTACCCTGGCTACGATGGGAAGCCCATCGAGTGGGTGCGAGTCCACAAGGCGCCAGACTACGTTTATTTCAATCACTCTGCCCACGTGAATCGCGGGATTTCCTGCCAGAGCTGCCATGGCGATGTCAATAAAATGGAAGTCGTCTATCAGGCTGAATCCCACTCCATGGGCTGGTGCCTCGATTGCCACAATGCGCCTGAGAAAAATCTCCGCCCACTTGAGGAAGTTTACAATTTCTCTTATAATGCAGAAATTTATCTCGCGAACAATCCACACCTCGCACAGGCGGGCATCAAGACCACAGAGGATCTTGGCCTCAAGCTCAAGGAGGAGTTCATGATCAAGCCAAAGGTCACCTGCGCCACTTGCCACCATTGATCTCACCGCCAACTTTCTACAATTTGATTTTTCTAGATTAATATGAGTAAACGCATTCTGCAGCATCCTGAGATTCCCGCCGATGAGCCTACAGTGGCTTGGCGCAGCGCAGGGCAGCTCGAAGACACCGCAGAGTTTCGCCAGTGGCTGGACCGCGAGTTTCCTCGAGCGGCTGCAGAGATGGTGGATGAAGAGGATGCGGAAAATTCTCGGCGTTCGTTCCTGAAAATCATGGGCGCTTCCACCGCTTTGGCGGGATTCGGGATGGTTGCGTGTCGCCGCCCGGAAACTTACATCGTGCCTTACACCAAAGCGCCCGAGTGGGTCATCCCGGGAAATGCGACTTATTACGCATCCTCCATGCCGCGAGCCACGGGTGCTACCCCGCTGGTGGTGACTACATTTGAGGGGCGGCCCACGAAACTGGCGCCCAATCATGAGCATCCAGATTCTGAAGGCACGGATGCCTTTGCCCAAGCATCCATCCTAGATCTTTACTCGCCATCACGTTCTCGGAAGTTTGTCCAAGCTGGGAAACTCGCCAAGCGCGAGGATTTCCAAACCGTTCTCACTGCCCTAGCCACAGACAAAGCTGCGAAAATCGGCTTCGTTTTCGGCGCAGATGATAGCCCAACGCGCACCCGCTTGACCAAGGAACTCGCGGCAAAATTTCCCGCCGCAAAGTTTTACCAATACGAGCCACTGAGCAGCGACGCTGCCGCACAGACTTTTGGCGATGGGGTAAAACTCGTCCCGGATTTCTCCAAGGCAGACCGCATTCTTTCGCTGGACTGTGACTTCGCAGGCAACGATCCACAAGGTCCCGTCACTCCGTTTTTTGATCGCCGGAAGCCAGAGGGCAAGGGCTACACTGGCTCGCCAGATGCCGGGAAATTGAATCGCCTCTATCAGGTAGAAGCGGCCTTCACTCTCACAGGCGGAGTGGCTGATCACCGCTTGCGGATTGCGCCAAGTCAGGTCGCCCTCATCGCCGCACAGGTCGCACGTGAGCTTGGAGTTGCTGTTTCTGCTCCCGAGCTTACCGATCCCAAACACCTCCAGTGGGTCAAAGCCCTCGCTGCTGACTTGAAGGAAAACGCAGGTAAATCTGCCGTGATCGTCGGCTCTCGGCAGTCTGTGGCCGTCCATCAAATCGCACTCGCCATCAATCTCGCGCTTGGTAACATCGGCGAAGGGAAGCCCCTCAAGGCGCTGCAAACGGGTAATCAAGGTCTTGGCACACTCGCATCTCTCAAGGCTGATATTGATTCACAGGTCATAGAGACCCTCGTCCTCCTTACTCCGGCCAATCCAATTTACGATGCGCCTGCAGATTTAAATTTTGCAGAAACTCTCGCGAAGTTAAAAACCAGCATCCATCTAGGCTGCCGCACCGATGCCTCCGCACACGCCGCTACGTGGCATGTCCCAGCAGCGCACTATTTGGAATCATGGGCAGACGCGCGGACGGCCAATGGCGTTTACACCATTGTCCAGCCGCTCATTTTGCCGCTTTATCAAGACTGTGTCTCCGAAGTCGAGCTGCTCCTCGCCTTGCTCTCTGCTGATGGGAAACTGCTCAACGGGGAAGGGGAAAAAGACGCTGCGTCACCCTCATATGGTGCAGTGCGTGCTACTTTCAGCACCCTCGGCGGCGCGGAAGAAAGCGCGTGGCGGGTGTTCCTGCGTGATGGCTTTCTTGCTGGCTCAAAATACCCAACCGCGAGTCCGAAAGCCACTGCCGCCACAATCAAAGAATTCCCAGCTCCAACGGCTAATTCCCTCGAAATCATTTTCGCAACGGACTCCTCGATCTTCGATGGCCGCTGGATCGAAAATGGCTGGTTACAAGAGGCACCAGACCCCATTACCAAGCACACTTGGGATAATGCCGCATTCATCGCCCCGAAAACTGCGAAGGAGCTCGGTATTTACGATCAAATCATCACCGTCGAGCCTGTCACCTCCGTGCTGGGCATCAAAAGCGCGTTTGCTAAGACTGGCCCGGATGGCGAGGGCGAACATCGCAAGCAGCCTATGATCGAGGTATCGGTCAATGGCCAAACCCTCGAAATTCCAGTCCTACTCTCCTTCGGACAAGCCGAAAATACTTTAGTCATCCCACTCGGCTATGGCCAAGGGTTTGACAAGGACGATGAGCTCAAGCGCGATACAAAAAACAAGAACCACGTCGGTCTTGTGGGCGTAAATCGTGGTTTCAACGCCTACCCGCTGCGCACCTCCGCCACCAGCTACATTGCCACTTCTGCCACCGCCAAACCCACCGGGAAACGCTACTCCATGGCACTCACCCAAGAGCACAGCGCCATGTATGGACGTGCCCTTGCCCGCGAGATCACCACGATGACTGATGAGGAAAAAGGCACCTTCCAAGATCAACTCATTAACGTCGCCAAGCAAGGGAACGACTCCCACGCCCCGCCGAACGTCTATCTTTATCAGCCAAAGGGCTCTGCAACTTTCGATCCGGGTCCAGACGGCAAAGCACAACCACTCATCAATGACCCACTTCACCAGTGGGCGATGTCGATTGACCTTTCCTCCTGCACCGGATGCAACGCTTGCCTAGTCGCATGCCAAGCGGAAAACAATATTCCAATTGTCGGTAAAGACCAAGTTGCCCGTGGCCGTGAAATGCACTGGATCCGCATGGATCGCTACTACGCGGCTCACAAGGAAAACTCGTTTGATGATGGTAATCCCGAGCTCATCCCGCAGCCTGTCGCTTGCGTTCAATGCGAGTCCGCTCCCTGCGAAACCGTCTGTCCCGTCAACGCCACGATCCACACCGAAGATGGCCTCAATGCGATGGCTTACAACCGCTGCATAGGCACTCGCTACTGCGCAAACAATTGCCCATACAAAGCCCGCCGATTCAATTATTTCGACTACAACAAGCGCAACCCACTCATTGCCCATAACCTCTACAAAGGCCCATTCGGTGAAACTCAGCGCGGCGAAGCTCCCCATCTCCAAAAGAACCCAAACGTCACCGTGCGCATGCGGGGTGTGATGGAAAAATGCACCTATTGCGTCCAGCGCCTCAAGGATGCCGTCATCCGCCAGAAACGCGGCCAAAAGCAAGCCGTCCTCGAGTCCGGAAAGCCGTCCATCGAAGTACAAGTGACCACGCAAACACTCCGCATCCCTGTGGATTCCGTCAAAGTCGCTTGCCAAGATGCATGCTACGCCGGTGCCATTACCTTTGGAAATCTACTCGACGACAAAAAATCTGTGATGGGCCGCACCAAGCACCTTGCGCGGAATTACGATCTTCTCAACTACATCGGCACCCGCCCGCGCACCAGCTACTTGGCCCGCGTCAAGAACCCGAATCCGAAAATGCCGGATGCCCCATACGTAGGCAAGGCCACCATCCATATGGTCTGATATCAGCATTATAGTTTTCAGCATCTCAGCATTTACCCAAACATGGCATCCACCACCGAAATCGCACCAGAGAAGACCCACAGCGGGGTCAAGCTGCCAGTGCTCGAGCGCGAAAAGCTCATCCTCAGCGGGCGTTCCTACCACTGGATCACTGAGCGCATTTGCGGCGTGCTTGAAAATAAGCAGCCTCTCCTTTGGTGGTTGCTGTTTATTCCATCCTCGCTCATCGCCCTCATCGGCGTCGGCGGTGGTTTGATCTATCTCGTTTCGACAGGTGTCGGCGTTTGGGGGATGTCCAATCGGGTTTTTTGGGGTTTCGATATCACGAATTTCGTGTTCTGGATCGGCATCGGTCACGCCGGCACGCTGATTTCTGCGGTGCTTTTTCTTACAAGGCAAAATTGGCGGACCTCTATCAATCGAGCGGCCGAAGCCATGACCATCTTCGCGGTGATATGCGCTGGTATTTTCCCAGCTTTCCACGTCGGACGCGTCTGGTTCGCTTGGTTCCTCGCCCCGGTGCCGAATGCCAATGCCATTTGGCAAAACTTTAAATCACCTCTGCTCTGGGACGTCTTCGCCGTCTCCACCTATTTCACCATCTCATTGATCTTCTGGTATCTCGGCATGGTGCCGGATCTCGCAACCATTCGGGATCGCTGCAAACCCGGCTTGAGGAAAATCCTCTACGGCATCTTCGCCATGGGTTGGCGTGGTGGCAATCGTCAATGGAGCCATTATGAGATGGCTTACCTCTTGCTCGCTGCTCTCTCCACTCCGCTTGTGCTCTCGGTCCACTCTGTCGTCTCGTTCGACTTCGCCACCTCGGTCGTCCCCGGCTGGCACACCACGATTTTTCCACCCTATTTCGTCGCCGGTGCCATTTTCGGCGGCTTTGCAATGGTGCTCACCATCATGATTCCTGCCCGTTTCATCTATGGGCTGCAGGATCTCATCACCATGAAGCACATCGATAACATGGCGAAGATCATCCTCCTCACAGGCACCATCGTCGGGTACGCCTACTTGATGGAACTTTTCGTCGCATTCTACTCAGGTGCGATTTATGAGATGGATGCCTTTAAATTCCGCATCGCTGGCCCGTATTGGTGGGCTTATGCCGCGATGATGAGCTGCAACGTGCTCTCGCCCCAAGTGTTTTGGTTTAAAGCGTGTCGCGAAAATCTGTGGGTCATCATGATCGTGGCGATGTGCGTCAACGTCGGCATGTGGTTCGAGCGTTTCGTTATCATTGTTACTACTCTAGCCCGCATGTGGCTGCCTGGTGATTGGAAAACCTACAGCCCTAGTCCCGTTGAATTGATGACCTTCGTTGGCACCATCGGCCTCTTCCTTTCGCTGTTCATGCTTTTTCTTCGCTTCCTGCCTTGCATCAACATAGCCGAAGTGAAATGGACACTCCCAGAGTCTGATCCACACCACGATGATCTCGAGCATCACCCGGATCCCGGCGTGATCAAAGTAGCTGCCTATCAAAAGGAACTCGTTTGAAATCTCAAATCTCAATTCTCTAATCTAAAAAGTGAGCACCACCCGCAAACGCGTTTATGGCTACCTTGCCGAGTTTAAAAATGCTTCGGCACTCTACAAAGCTGCGGAAAAAATCCGTGATGCCGGATTCAAAAAATGGGATTGTTATTCACCTTACCCGATCCACGGGCTGGATGGTGCGATGGGCCTCAAACGCTCAGTTCTCCCATGGTTTGTTTTCTTCGGGGGCGTTGCCGGATGTGCGACTGCTTTTGCGCTCGCTTACTCCACCCAAGTCGTCATTTACCCGACGATCGTGCAGGCAAAACCAGCTAACATCTTCACCGTGCCAGCGTTCTTTCCGATCATGTTTGAGCTAACCATTCTCTTCTCTGGCTTTGCTACTTTGTTCGGTTTGCTCGGCTTGATCCAACTGCCGCGCCTCAATCATCCACTCTTCGCAAGTCGCCAATTTTACCGCGCTACCGACGATGGCTTCTTCCTCGCCATCGAAGCCCGCGACCCGAAATTCAGCCCGAATGCCACTCGCGATCTACTCGCAGAAATCGGCGGGGCAAACATCGAACTCGTCGAAGAAGAAGAGACCGCCAAGTGAAAATCTCAACTCTCAACTCTCAAATTTCTTGATCTAGATGCGCTACTTTTTCCTCATCTACGCATTGATCGCGTTAACAGTCGTCGGCATCTTCGGAATTCGCGGCCAGAAATTTAGTAAGCCACCTGTTAGGATTTTTCCTGATATGGATGAGCAAGATAAACTCAGAGCCCAGAAGCCGGATTCTTTTTTCGCAGACGGCCATGGTGCTCGTCTCCCCGTCGCTCAATCGCAGCCGCGTGGATTTAACGAGGCAGGCGCTACCTCCATCGGCGGCATTCCTGAATACGAATTCGGCGGCCAAACAAGTTATTATTACACTGGCCACGTCGGTGATTACTTCGGCAATGGCATGCCTGAAGAACTGGGCCTTACCCCGGAAAATGCCTCACAACTCATCAAGCGCGGCCAAGAGCGCTTCGGGATTTACTGCGCGGTTTGTCATGGCAAATCCGGCGATGGAATGGGCATCACGGGCCAATATGGAGTACCCGCAATCGCCAATTTCCACTTGCCGATGTTCAATTCCACCACCTACCCGGATGGACGGATTTACGAGGTTATCACTCACGGCAAAGGTCAGATGGGTGCTTACGGTGCGAATATTCCCGTCCGAGATCGGTGGGCGATCGTCGCCTATGTGCGGACCTTACAGGCAGCTAAAGAACTCACCGCCGCTGCCGCAAAATAATTTTTCACTGAACTTTTAAAGAAATGGCTCACCACCACGTCACCTCCGCAGATATCGCCATCAATGGCGACCACCTAGATACCTCAAAGGTCGCCAAGGTGAAATCCATGGTTCTCGCCGTGGCCACCATCGGCACCGTCGCCAGCTTGTATTTTCTCTTCCTAGCTCCGGAAAAACTTCGTGGTTCCTATGCTTACTCATGGGTATTTGCGTTTTACTTTTTCCTCACACTCTCCATCGGCGGGGTGTTCTGGACGCTCCTTCACAATGTGTCCAACTCTGGCTGGGGCACTTCGGTGCGGCGGACTTTTGAAAACCTTGGGTCCACTTTCCCATGGATGTTTCTATTCGGGCTTCCGCTTCTCTTCCCGCAAGTGAACCAATATCTTTTTGAGTGGATGAACATCCAGCGTGAAGGCCATGGCAATGTGAAGGAACACCTCCATCACGTAGATCACTTATTGTATAACAAGTATTGGTTTTTGAATATGCCGTTCTGGTATCTGCGCTTTGCATTCTATGGCATCATCTTCAGCGCAGTGATCATCGGCCTACGGAAACTTTCCACTGCGCAAGATACGGATCCTAATCCTGGCACGCGCCGCCTGTTCCAAGCACGCTTCCACTCCACTTATACTTTAATCATCTTCGCACTCACTATAACTTTCACGGGTTTCGATTTCCTGATGGGCCAAGATTACAAATGGTATTCCACCATGTGGGGTGTATATCTCTTCGCGGGTTGTGCGCTTAACTCGATGGCGGTTTGTGTCATTGTATGCACTTGGTTAAAGAGTATTGGCCACCTCAAACACGTCACCACGCCTGAGCATTTCCATATCATGGGTAAGCTGATGTTCGCCTTCACCACCTTCTGGGCCTACATCACATTTTCTCAGTATTTCCTGATCTGGTATGCGGGCATCACCGAGGAAACATCCTATTTCCTGATTCGCAATACCGGGAATTGGAACATCGGCATGATCGCGCTTGTCTTCGGCCATTTTGTCATCCCCTTCGTCGTCCTGCTCCAAGCATGGCTCAAAAAGAACCCAAAGCTTCTTTCCGTAGTAGCGGTTTATACACTCTCCATGCATGCGCTGGATCACTACCTCATTACCATTCCAGAGCGGGGTGTCTCTCTTGGTAACATTAAACCGGATGTCTTCGGGGATATCCAAGTCAGTATCCCGGGTGCCTTTTGGGGAGACATTCTTGCCTTCGTCACCATCGGTGCGGCCTTTGTGTTTTTCCTGCTTCGCGCCATTGGCCAGCATTCGCTCTATCCGAACCGTGATCCTCGCATCCTCGAGTCCGCTAACCTTTCGAACTGATTTCATTCTACTCAGCACATGGATCCATCTCGCGACAATCCGATCATCCGATTTACCACTTTCTTCTGGGGCCTTGGCACATTCTTAATCTTTGCCGTGCTTCTCGCAGGTATCTGGATTTTCACCAAAAAAGATCCAGTCACACTTGAGGATGCAGCCGCCAAGCCGCGTTACGAAACGCGCAAGAAAATCGATGCGGCACAAGCAGCCAATCTCCCGCCCGAAGCTCTTGAGCAAGCGATTCTGAAGGTCTCGACTGTTCTTGCGACTTCCAAGCCCGTTGCGGTGGAAAAAGCAGAGCAGCTTGTCCCAGGTTCTGCCACTGCGCTGAAGATGGCGGCTGCGCCAAAGGTAGATACTTCCGTGATCGATGCACCTGCGGCAGATGCAGATGCGCCCATCGTTCCTGCGGTGATGGAAATAGGCAAAGCGCAGTTCATGGTTTGCGCCGCATGCCACGGCCAGAATGGTGAGGGCGGTATAATCGCACCCCCACTCGCAGGCTCCGAGTGGGTCACCGGGCCGATTTCAAATTTAATCCTGATTCAACTTCGCGGCCTGCAAGGAGCGATCACCGTCAAGGGAAAAGAGTATAACATGCCGGGCGGTATGGCCCCGATGGCCTATCAGACGGATGATCAAATCGCCGCTGCACTCACCTACATTCGGAATAGTTTTGGCAACAAAGCATCGGCAGTGAAGCCAGATCAGGTCAAAGCACTCCGGGGAGAAGTGGGTAAACCTCAGATCACTGCGGCAGAACTCACCCAGCCATAATTTTAGAATCTTCATCATGTCTGTTGCCACTGCTACCACTCCTGCCCAAGATGCTCTGCTGCGCGCGGGGATTGACCGCTCATTAAGACATCCGGTGATGTTTTTCCTCACGAGCGGTGCTGCATGGCTCGCAGTATCTATCGTATTGGGCATTGTCTCATCTGCTAAAGTCCATAGCCCGTATTTCCTATCGGATTGGTCTTGGACTACTTATGGCAGGATTTCCCCAGCGCATATCAATACGCTCGTTTACGGTTGGGGATTCCAAGCTGCATTCGCCGTGATCATTTGGCTGATGGCCCGCCTCTCTCGTAAAGAATGCACCTCAGCGGGCATCATCCTCGCGGCAGGTCACGTGTGGAATCTAGGAGTCGCCCTTGGAGTGATCGGAATCCTCGCAGGTTTCGGCACGGGATTGCCATGGATGGAGTTCCCGGCTTTTGCTTGGCCCGTGCTTTTGTTCAGTTACTTCGTGATCGTCATCGGGGCTTTCATTCAGTTCCGCGTTCGTCCAGAAGGGCATGTCTATATCTCCCAATGGTATTTGCTCGCGGCAATGATTTGGTTCCCATGGATCTTTATCACAGCAAACACGTTGTTGCATTGTTTACCCGGCCACCCTGTGATGGCTGCAGGCATCAATGCTTGGTATAAATCATCGCTCATCTTTCTCTTTTTCACACCAGTCGCTCTCGGCACGGCTTACTACTTAGCGCCCAAGGTGACAGGGAAATCAGTCTATAGTTATTCTTTGGCCAAGCTCGGCTTTTGGTCGCTCGCGATCATCGCACCATGGGCTGGCATGCAGAAACTCGCAGGTGCGCCCATTCCCTTCTTTTTGCCCTATCTCGGAGCCACTGCCACTGTGTTGCTATTTATCCCGGCGATCGCCGCATCAGTGAATATTCTGCGCACGATGACTTCTTCCCGGGACGCGATGGCGGCAAGTCCTTCGCTCCGCTTCACCGCTGCGGGTATGGGTGGCCTTTTTCTGTTGGCCATCGCGGCAGTTGTCTTAAATCTTCCTGATTCCACCTTGCCCCTCACTCAGTTTTCAATGTCAGGCTATGGTTTTGAAATTCTCGCGCTGTATGGGTTTTTCAGCTTTGTAATGTTTGGTGCGGTTTATTTCATCGTCCCTCGGGTGACTCGACGCGAGTGGTTATCCCGCCGCTTGATCAAAATTCATTTCCTGTTCTCGGTTTACGGCATTATCACAGTGGCTCTCGTTGCACTGTTCGGTGGTTTCCAGCAGGGCATTGGCCAAGAGGATTGGGTCCAGCCTTGGGCAAATGCTTCTACCCGTGCTTTCCCATACGCCGTAGCCACCACCATCGCTTGGTGCTTTATTCTATTTTCTAACATCTTCTTTTTCATTCATCTCACGCTCATGTGGTTGCGCCTCGGGCGGCGTAGTTCCCATCCTACCCTGCTTTCCGCGCAGCACCACTCGGGTAGCCCACATGGTGTGGATGGCGATATTGATGATTCAGGTCCACTTCACGGCGTAGCCCATTGATCACGTTTCAAACATTTTCCTAATGAGCCTCCGCACATTCATTCTCGGTCTTGCTATCAGCTTCGGTGCCGCATGGTTAGCGATCATTGTCGTGCCATATATTAAGATGCGTAACCTTGCCCCCATTGTGCTGTCTGAGGAGACCGATGGCGCAACAGGCATTTTCAATCCAAAACGCACCGGCCGCATCGCCAATGGCGCGGAAGTTTACGCGCAGAATGGCTGTTACCTTTGCCACACGCAGCTCGTCCGCCCCACCTATGCTGGCCACGATCTGTATCGCCCAGACTGGGGTGGCCTCAAAGCAGACCCAGACCGTGGCGACACACGCCGCGAGACGAACGCCTATGATTTCTCGGGCGAAAAATTTGCACAAATCGGTGTCTCACGCATGGGGCCAGACCTATCAAACATAGGCCGTCGCGTGGAAGCGATCTATGCAGTTGGACAAGATCCTGCCCAGTGGCTTTACAAACATTTATATAACCCGCGATTTCTTCCAGAACGTTGGAAATCTACCTGCCCTCCATTCACGTTTCTTTTCGATGAACTCAGCATCAAAGGAAATCCCTCGAGTGATGCTCTCGCTTTGGGTGATGATCCCAACGTCGAGATTGTGCCTAGTCCAGACGCAAAGGCCCTAGTCTCCTATCTTATTTCGATGAAAAAAGACCAGTCTGTGCCTGCGGCCTTGAACTTTGGACCGCCTAAAAAGTAAAAGTCACGGTTGAATTTTTCTCGCTCCTACCTACCCTCAATCATGTCAGCTTCTAACAATAATCCAGACTTGGATGAAAATATTAATGTGACTGAAGCGCATGCCCGCGTCGTCCGCGAGGCAGCCGCTTGTGCCCGTGAAAAGCGTATTGTTGAGAATGGAATCGAGCCAATTTCCCTCTGGGCGATCGTGGCTTGTGGGATCGTCGTTCTCATCGCTGGCGGAGTCCTCGGCGGTGCCGGAAATCTCTTCGCATACAGTGCCACTTTTAAGGAGGGCTATGTTCGCTCTACTCCCCCGGGCGCTGAAGAGTCTGGCCCTAAACCCAAGCCTGTCCTTGCAGCACTCAGCAGCCGTGGAGCAAAAATCTACTCGGCCAAATGCGGTGGTTGCCATGGCCCAGATGCCAAGGGGAATGGCTCAACTTACCCTTCACTGGCAGGTTCCACATGGGTCACAGGCGAGACAGAGCGTTTTGCAATGGTCATTCTCAACGGCCTTGCGGGGCCTGTAAGCAGTGGCAAAACGTATGGCGTAATGCCACCTCAGGGTATTGGCATGTCTGCCGAAGATCTCGCGGGAGTGATGACCTACTTGCGCAACAATTACGGTAATACTGTGGGCGATGTGATCACTCCAGAAATGGCTACCGCCGCAATCGATATCTCTGCCGCACGCCCGAAGGCAGGAAACATGGTAACTGCGGAGGAACTCGCCGCAGATCATGTGAAAACTCTTCCCGGTGCAGTTCTTGCGCCAGACACACTTGTCGATCCCATCACACTCGCGCCCGCCAAGACTCCCTAAGTTCTTTCCTATATCACTTCATCACTCACCACTTTCCGTTCAGACATTGAGGGAAATCACATAACTCTCCAAGAACGTTTCACACCAAGCTGCTAGATATTCCATGAGCGCTCACGCTAATACTCAAGACGGGAAAGACTCCCACCATGATGATCACCACCACGAACATCACCAAAGTTTCATTTCAAAGTATATCTTCTCTACCGATCACAAATGGATCGGTATCCAGTATGGCATTACCGCTCTGCTGTTCCTCGCGTTCGGATTCTACCTGATGATGGTGATGCGCTGGAGCATCGCTTTCCCTCACCAGCCACTACCTGAATGGATGAGCTGGATCTTCACCGATTCATGGAAAGCACGCTGGCTCCAAGATGGCAAAGTCACTGGTGAGACCTATAACATGTTTGGTGCGATGCACGGCACGATCATGGTATTCCTTGGGATCGTTCCGCTCGGCTTCGGCGCTTTCGGGAACTACGTCACGCCGCTCCAGATCGGGGCCGTAGATATGGCATTCCCTCGCCTAAATATGGCTAGCTATTGGATCTATCTGGTCGGTGGCTTGATCATGTGCGGTTCCTTCTTCATGGAGTCCGGTGCTGCGAAATCTGGTTGGACAAATTATTCACCACTCGCTGGATTCGCCGATGGCCAAATCGTCAATCAATGGCTCGCAGGTCAAACGCAGTGGCTCATCGGACTCGTTTGCTTGATCACTTCATCGCTTTTGGGTTCAGTCAATTTCATCACCACCATCATCAATCTCCGAGCACGAGGGATGACGTGGATGCGAATGCCTTTCCTTGTTTGGGCGATGCTCGTTACCGCCTTTCTCCTGCTCCTCGCTTTCCCTCCACTCGAAGCGGCTGGCATCATGCAGCTTATGGACCGTGTAGCGCACTCGTCATTCTTCATGCCATCCGGCTTGTTTACGAAATCCGAGGGACTCGCGGATCTATCAGGTGGCGGCTCACCGCTTCTCTTCCAGCATCTATTTTGGTTCCTCGGCCATCCAGAAGTATATGTGCTCCTCCTCCCCGCCTTTGCATGTGTGAGTGAAATTATCCCTGCAAATACCCGCAAGCCACTTTGGGGTTATAAGTCCA
>JAYULG010000199.1:0-1038 GCA_043763755.1 Akkermansiaceae bacterium
ACCATGCCGATGGCCACGGCGAGGCCGCCGAGGGTCATCGAATTCACACTGATGTCCATGCCAAGGAAGACGAGCATGGTGATGCCAAAGGACATCGGCATGGCAGTGAGTGTGATGAGGGTGGTGCGGAAATTCAGTAGGAAAAGGAACAGGATGATCGTGACCATGATCGCGCCATCGCGGATGGCTTCCATGAGATTGCCGATGGCGTGATCAATAAAATCTTTCTGTTGAAAAAGCAGGGTAGTGCCAACGCCCTTGGGGAGTGTGGGTTCCAGTTCTGCAAGTGCGTTTTTAATTTCTGCGGTGAGCTTGCGGGTATCGAAGCCGGGAGCCTTGGTGATGGACATAATCACGCCGTAGGTAGGCGAGGTTTCCGGACTTTTGCTAACCGTGGCATCACCTCGCATCGGCTCGATCCCCCAGACGACGTTGGCCACATCGGAAATGGCGATGGCACGGTAGTTGGTCTTCTTGATGACGGTGTTTCCAATGTCTGCGAGATCGACGGTCATGGCGAGGTTTCGCACCATGATCTCAGTCGGGCCGGTGTTGAGGAAACCGCCGGTGGTGGTGTTTGCCGCTCCTTCGGCTGCTTTTTCCAACTCTTCATAACTGATGCCGAGCGCCTGCATTTTGTAAGGATCTGGTTGGATTTCGATCTGCCGGACACCGCCGCCCATGTTGAGAACTTCGGCGATGCCGGAAACGCTTTGAAGACGGCGCTTAATCGTCCAATCCGCCAGTGAGCGGATTTCGCTAGGCGGAAGATATCCCGATTCGCCCTCCTTGATGGTGGAGCGCACGCCGACTAACAAGATTTCTCCCATCAGCGAGGCGACGGGTGTCATGAAGGGTTCCACGCCTGCGGGCAATTGCTCGCGCACGCCTTGGAGGCGCTCCTGAACCAGCATCCGGGCTTTGTAAATGTCCGTGTCCCAGCCGAATTCGGCATAGACGAGGGAGAGGGAAACGTCGGAATTCGAGCGCAGGCGGGTGAGGCCAGATACGCCCATCAACGCGCTTTCGATAGGCTGG
>JAYULG010000200.1:0-13344 GCA_043763755.1 Akkermansiaceae bacterium
CCCGAATTGACCGGGGCAGCTTCGGGCTCAGGAGGAGCTTCGGTGGCAGGAGCAGCCTCAGCGGGGGCATCTCCCGGAAGGACGAACTCACCGCCGAAAGCGTTTTCCGAAGTAGGTGCCGCAGCGGCAACAGGCGCATCAAACTTCGCATCGGTGGCCTTCGGCGGATCTTTCTTCGCATTGGTGATCCGCAGGCTCTTGAGAGTGATGAAAAATTTATCGAGCTTCACCACTGATGAGAGAAATTCGCGGGCACTTTTTTCCGATCCTACGAATGTGAGTTCAAACGGTAGTGCACGAGCAACGTCATTCGGGCTTGGGCTGAATGGTTGATTCGCCTCTTCTGGGAGAATCGGACGGTGAAGGTTGCGTAATTCCGTGGGTCCTGCCTTCGCGAGGTTGAGCAAAGTTTCTTTGATGGCTTCAAGCTGGAAATTCAGCAGTCCGGTATTTTTCTCTTGGGCGAGAGTCGTCCGGTAGCTCTCAAATCCAACGAAAAACGCATCGGGAATCTTCGTCTTGCTTTGCTCAAAGGCTTTCCGCAACTCTTCATCCGCAGCTTTGAGACTGACTGTAAAACTCTGTGGCGAAACGTTCGCAATTTCGTTTGGCCTAAATTTCTCAAACGATTCTTGAAGGGTGTCTAACGATTTTTTGTATTCTTCGAGGGCTTTGTTTTTGCCGATCTCGTTTTCAAGCTTTGGGTAAAGGGCTAGGCTTTCAAACCCGGAGGCTTCACCGTTTGCTTCGTCGAAACTCACTTTGGCATCATCATAGCGAGTCGCGGCCTTCGAGCCGAAAAAGTATAAGAGTCCCGCGAGTAGAAGCGTGATCCCGCCGAGGGATGCGATAAATTTGTTTTCCTTGATCCAAGTCATATAAAAGTGGGCGAAAGTTGCGGTGAAAATTATTTGACTGCTACATTGCGGGCGAGAGGCAGCGTGATTTCAAATGGGAATCCGAGCTCACCTGCTTTGCCGACAACGGTGATATCTAGGATCTGGTCATCTCGCAGTGCGACTTCTTTGCCGCTGGCATCCTTCACCATGAAGCTGAAGGCAACTGACTTTTCACGTAGTCTTTTCAACAGTTCGGAAACGATGTTTTGGCTTTTCGGATTTTCCCGCCAGAAGCCTTTGATGCGCACGGCATTCGCGGCATCCACTGCTACGGCTGGGGCGTTCTTCCCTTGGCCCTGCTCGTTTGATACTTCCTCAGTCTTGGCGACTGTGAGCGAGGTAGTTCCATAAGCGGAGGTGACAAATTCAGGCTTGATCAGCGATTTTCCATTTTGAACTTTGGTAGCGCCAGTGGAAGGCTTGCCGGCTAGGGCGACATCGTAGCCAGTGACAGGCTCGAAGTCTGTGAGCCAAACCGCATCGCTGGCGAATGCACCACGCACTTCTGCGAGAGTGTCCATCCAAGCAGAGTGTGCGAGTTCTGTTTCTGTGTAGGAATCGGCGATGGCCTTGAGCGCTTTTTCTTTGTTGAGCAGCCCATCTATTTTCGATTTTAAGGGGGCAAGAGCATTTCTCTGATCAGACATTCTCGTCGCTTCTTCGGTGGCCTTCGAGGCTGCGAGGTGTTGGAAAGCAGCCCAAATTCCCATTCCGGCGACGAGCACCGCAGCAGCGGCGATGAAAAAGGGTTTACGGCGATCCGCAGCCCGCAATTGCTCGACGACGCTTGGGACGAGATCGATATTAATGGTTGATTTCCCGATGCCACGCAGCCCAAGCCCTACAAGCTCACCCATGAGGTGGCCCTCGCGCTGGACAGTTTCCGGATCTACACCCTTACCGATGGTGAGGTTCCGGACGGGATTAAAATACTCAACAGGTAGATTGAGTTTCTCTTGGAAAAATTCAAGGGTGTAGGGGAGATTGGCACCTCCACCAGCTAGCAAGATCCGCCGTGGCGCGCTGCCGGCGTGTTGTGCACGGTAGTAATTAGTAGTCCGGGCAATTTCTGCGGGAATGCGAGTCAGGGCATTGCGGATGACCATGGCGAGTGCCGCTACGGATTCGTCCATTTGTTCGGTGTGGCCACCGCTGAGGGCTACGAGTCCATTGGAAATTTTTTGATGCTCTGCCTCGAGAAAGGAAATTCCATACTCCTTTGCGATCGCTGCGGTGACTGCTGCGCCGCCGAGTGCGATACTACGGGTAAAGAAGCGGCGGCCCTCAATGTAGAGAAGATTGCTGGTTTTCGCACCGATATCGATAAGGAGGATCGGTTCCTCGGGATTGCCGTAGGTGGCGCGGAAAGCGTTGTAGATGGCCATCGGCGCCACATCCACTTCTGCGGTGCCCAGTCCATTGTCGTTTACGGCTGCGTTGAGTTCGTCGAGCGCGTCTGCTTTGATAGCGACGATGACGACTTCCTTCTCATCTGAGCCTTCGATCAATTCGTAGTCCCAGACGACTTCTGCGAGAGGAAAAGGGACGTGTTGCTGAGCTTCAAAGGTAACCAATTGCTCGATGTTGTCCTCTTGCAAAGGTGGCAACTTCACAAAACGAGTGAAAACGGACTGGCCCGAAATAGCGAAGCGGGCCTTGGTCTTTCCAACTTTGAGCTTCTGCGCAAGCTCGCCAATCGCGATGCGGGACTGCGAAATTTTAGATGCCTCAAGCGCCGGGTCTGCGACGATGGCCTCGGAGGCGTAAGATTTGAGAATGAGCCCACCGCTTTTCGAAACTTCGAAAACGGCCATGCTGATGCGCTGGGAGCCAATATTGAGTGCGACGGTAGTCTGGTTTTCAGCCATGATACGAAAATGATTAGAAAATAAAAATCGAAAGAAACTGTAGCTTAGCGGCGAACTTCGCCAAGCTCTGCGTAGCGATCCCACCACATGTCTTTGAAGGGAGTCTGGGCCTTGGAGAGGAGCGGCACTGCTTCGCTGCGCGAGATTTTATCAGATCCTGTGTTCCACCATCCGGCTTTGCCCTTGTTGGTTTCCTCCATTTTTTTCTCTCCATTCACAAGCACCTCGTATCCCACATATTCCACGGAATTTTTTCCTGCTTTTGCTGAGCCAGTGAGGCGTCTGATGGAGGCTGGTGAGAGGTATACTGAGCAAACGATCTTCTCACCCGTTGGAACATTCACATGCTCGATGTCTTTGCTGAGCAGTAAGAAGGTGCCTTGTTTATCCGGATTTTTTACCGCCACATACCATTTGACCGTGATCTTGTCACAAGTCTTGGAAGGGGGTTCAGGAGCAAGATCGATCTGCAGCTCTGCCTCGATTTCTAACCAATCCCCGGGCTTGAATGCCTTTTGCTTACCACCGCTAAATTGTGGGGATTCGATATCCTCAAAGGCAGGCTTTTGCCCCACCACTTTAGAAGCTTGGCCATGTGCAGGCACGAGCGAGAATAACAGTGCTATGGCCGGAAGCGCGAAGATGAATGCGGGTCTTGATGAGGTCTTCATGAGATGCGGTTTTCTAAAAACCTAGAAATCTGCGTTCGTATTGACCAGAGAAAATAACAAATTTCTGTAAAAATTAATGCGGCGTAAATACACAAGCCCACTCGCGATGGCGCAATCGGTTGACCGATGGAGATTTTCACGACAATGCTCGGCAATGAGGGCGGCACCATGGGTGATTGAAAAGAGAGTTCCAAAAGTGGTTGGAAGCATCGGCACTGGCGCGGACTTACGACTTGCAAATGCTAGCAGGCTTGGCAGTTGCTGTAATCTCGCAGAAATACGCTTGGACCTTATTGCTGCCGAAGCTAGCTCCATCACTCATGCAAAATGGGTTCATCTCGCCGATTTCCCGATCCTTTTCACTGCCCGGAGTGGTGACGAAGGTGGGGCGCCTGGGTTGGATGCTGCGGCGCGGATGGACCTGCTCAGACCTGCTTTAGCCTATGCATCATTGATTGACATCGAAGTCGCCAGCATTGTCGCAATGGCAGAAATTTTACAAGAAATCCGGCATCATTCTTTGCCATGGATCGCCTCGTTTCATGATTTTGAAAAGCTACCTAGCACAGCAGTTTTAGATGAACATCTCATGAAGGCCAAGGACGCTGGGGCCGCAGCATTTAAGATCGCCGCACTCCTCAATAGCCCGCAGGATTTGGGGCGGCTGGGAGAATTCCAACTCAGCGATCACGGCATCCCAGTAGCCACCATGGGGATGGGGCCGCTAGCCCCAGTTTCACGGCTCCTAGCAGCCCAATGCGGCAGCGTGCTGAACTATGGGTATTTCGGTAAAACATCTACAGCTCCCGGACAATGGGACAGCACGATCCTCAAGCAGTTGATAGATAAATTGATACCTTTCCCAAGTTAGATATATTTAGCTGATCACTTCAATAGGTGCATCTGGCAAAGCTTTTAAAAACGCTTGCCCGTAGCGTTTGGTGAGAATTCTGTTGTCCAAAATACAAACTAGTCCTTTGTCACGTTCTGTGCGGATGAGGCGGCCCACACCTTGGCGCATTTTGAGGATGGCTTCTGGCACCGAGTATTCCATGAAGGGATTCCCACCACTTGCCTCAATGGCTTCTAAGCGCGATGCAACGAGTGGATGATCTGGCACCGCAAACGGTAAGCGAGTGACGATCACGTTGGAAAGCGCCTCACCCGGCACATCCACTCCTGTCCAAAAGCTGTCCGTCCCGAACAACACACTATGGATATCTTGGCGAAATTCCTCAATCATGCGATGGCGCGGCATGCCATCACCTTGCAGAAATACTCGCCATCCCTGCGTCTTGAAAAAGTTTTCCAAACGTTGCGCACAATCTCTCATTGTCCGATAGCTGGTGAACAAAACGAAAGCCCGCCCATCGCTTTCTAACACAGCTTTGCGAATCCCTTCTGCCAGCGCTTCATCATAGCGCGGTGTCCCGGGATCCGGAATCGATTTATAAATCCGAATACGCATCTGCCTTTGGTAATCAAAGGGGCTACCAATGCACAACGCCCGGGCCTTTTCCGCCCCCACTCGCCCGCGGAAGTAGCCGAGCTTGGGATCGCCCACTCCCAGCGTGGCACTGGTGAGAACGAGACTTTTTTTTCCCGCGAAAAGCAGTGGCCGCAAGCGGTCCGCCACATTCACAGGCGCACCTAGTAAGTTGTATTGAATCTCATCTCTGCCGCTACGTTCTACCCAGTAAACGCTGTCATCCGTAGATTGATCAAGAAACGCACCCACTGAGCCGTGGACTTCTCGCAGCCGCCGTGCTGCATCTTGAAGCTCAGCTCGCGTGGTGTCAGACTCCACATCGCCAGCGAGGGCATCGATTTCCTGCCACAGAATCCGCAGTGGTTCACCGAGAGTGTTCGAAACTGCACCGGGCTCACGCACGCGGTATTCCTTCGAATAGTCGCCAAACCGCGCGACGTTTCCCACCTCATTGAAAAACCGCTCTGCGGCAGATAATGCCGTCTCTACCGCAGTTATCGCGGATGCTTTGCGGAATGACTTGAGCAGGCCCTTGCGAGTCCGCGGGTGATAGAGCCGCTGGAGATCAAAGCGCAAGCCCGCTTGAGACACTCGCAGCCCCAATTGTACGGCAGCCACTTGCTCGATGGTGTGTGCCTCGTCTAAGACTGCAAAGTCATTGGGAAACAAAAAGCCACCCACTTTTTTCGTATCCTCGTCATCTGGTTCATCCTCAGTATTGAGCAGCGCGAAAAATAACGTGTGATTCACCACGATGAGTTTTGCCTCGCCTGCCGCCTTGCGTGCTTCTTGGAAAAAGCAATTGCCCCGCGGCCCACAATGCCGCGCGGTGCACGAGTGGGCTTCACTGCACACTTGCAACCACACTTTCATTTGCGGCTGGAAATCCAAATCACTCAAAGTGCCATCCCGCGTCTGTTCTGCCCATTGTCGGATCGCTTCAAGCTGCTCAGATTCCGAGTCGGTAAATAAATCCGCCGCCTGTTCCCTCGCCCGCCTCAGCCGCATAGGACATAGGTAATTCTGCCGCCCTTTTAAAAGCACGGCAGGTAGCTCCTCACCGAGAACTTTTCTGACAATTGGAATGTCTTTGC
Source organism: Akkermansiaceae bacterium (assembly GCA_043763755.1). Classification (GTDB taxonomy): domain Bacteria; phylum Verrucomicrobiota; class Verrucomicrobiia; order Verrucomicrobiales; family Akkermansiaceae; genus Luteolibacter. The sequence continues at coordinate 6,022 of JAYULG010000200.1, forward strand.
GGATGAGCTGCTCCTGCAAATTGATGGTATGCGTGGAAATGATTCCTTTGCGCCCCGTTTCGATTGCAAAGCGTGCGGCAGGCACCAAATATGCAAGAGATTTTCCGACACCAGTTCCCGCCTCCGCCACCAATGGAGAGGCGCCAATGAAGGCCTCAGCCACCGCCACCGCCAGCTCTTGCTGCTGCGGCCGATACGCAAAATCCTTTGATTTCGCGAGGAGCCCTTTGCGCGAAAATGCCTCATGCACCGCTTCGCTCAATCCGGGTATCGGCTGGCCCTCCGTGATAGAAATCATTTCCCGCACATCGCATCCCGCATTGCGTGCGATGCCAAGCCGCAACTTCGTAAATCCATTTCACAACGCACTCGACACCTCTCCCCTCCCGCCATCATCCTTTTCACCTTGCGATATTCGATGATTCGCCCGCGCATTCCATTCCTGCGTTTTCTCCTCCCTGCGGTGCTTGCCATCTTCGGGCTAGGGCTGTGCTTTGTCCTAGTCCCCGCCGAGACCAAGGCCGTGCAGCAGCAATTTATTAGTTTTCCTGACTCAGATATTAAAAGCCACTTCGCGCGGCCTATGATTATTGCAGTGCTGTGTTTTTTACCCGCATTCACTGCTCTCGCCTATGCATGTGGGCGGACTTTGGATCGCTACATCGCCCGCCAATTCGCAGGGATATTTGTCATTTGCCTTGGCGCCTTGGTGATGATTTGGCTGCTGATGGATTTGCAGGACAACTTTTCAGAGTTCAAGGGAAGCCCGCGCCCTTTGCAGACTGTGATGGACTTTTACGGCACTCGTGCACCTGCCATTTTGATGCTGCTTTTGCCCTACAGCCTGCTTCTTTCCTCGCTCTATTCGCTTGGGCTCTTATCGACCCACCGGGAAATCATCGCGATGGTCCAGGCCGGCCGTGGAGTTTTTAGAATCGTCCTACCAGTGCTTGTCATTGGTTTTTTCTTCGCGCTTTTTGCTCTTTGTTTGAACTACCACTGGGCACCCATCGCAGAAGGCAGCGTGAATGCCATTCTCAAACAAGCTGTGGGCAAGCCCGCCATCGATGCCAGAAACGTCCTCTATCACAACCCCGAAAATCGCAGATTGTGGCGGATTGGTGCATTTCCCGCTGATTATGAAATTGGTAAGGCCCTCGTTGACCTCGATGTGACATCCACATCTAAGCAAGGAGATCTCGTGACCCGCCTGTATGCAAAGACCGCTACTTGGGACCGCACTGATAGGCAATGGACCATGCACCGCGCCGTGGTAGGCCATTTCAAACCGGGTCAGCCCGCCACCTATGAAACTTTGCAAGAGCCGCTGAAATTAGCTGACTGGCAAGAAACTCCATGGCAACTCATCAGACCTGGACTGGATGCCGCCTATCTTGGCATCCCAGATCTCACCACATGGCTGAATGCGAACACTCGCACCATGCGGGCAGATCCTGCGCCATATACCACTCAGTGGCACTACCGCCTCGCATTGCCATTTACCTGCCTCGTTACCGTCCTGCTTGCCACGCCGCTTGCCATCGATTTTTCCCGCCGCACGGGCGGCAGCGGACTATTTCTGGCCGTGGCACTCTCCGCCTTGTTGCTGCTCTTGAGTAACATCTCACTTTCGCTTGGTGAAGCTGGCACGCTCAGGCCGCTGTATGCTGCGTGGCTGCCCAATCTCAGTTTCATGCTTCTCGCAGTTTACCTTTTCCACAGCCGCGTCTCAGGCCGCTCGCTTCCTCAATCGCTCTACCGACTATTTTTATTCAAACGCTAAAATTTTTCCCATGGCACTCCCAGATTCTTGGCACCTCCGCTCCCGCAGTAGAGATTGCACCGCCACTCAAAGGGCCTTCATCGATGGTGAGACCATCGTCACCGCCATTTTTCCAGACCCGGATTCCAGCGGCTATCTGCGCCGCGATTTCTGCACAGAAGGTTGGCAAAACCGCCCAAATGAGGCTGAAAAACCGTTTTCCTTTTGGAGAACGACCTTCTCTGCTCCTTCTGGAAATTTACAAGAATCACCCGCAGAAAAACTCAGCGCAGAAGAGATTCTCACACGCCTCGTAGAGGAAGATGAAGACCATACCGAAAACACCCGCTACATCCTAGCCATCATGCTCGAGCGCCAAAAGCTCCTTCGAGAAACTGACAGCCAACGCACCGCCAATGGCATCCTCCGCGTTTACGAACACCGTAAAACTGGTGAAGTTTTCATCGTCAAAGACCCAGACATTCCTCTCAACCAAATCGAAGCAGTGCAAAACGAAGTATTCATTCTTCTAGAAAACAACGGCCGCACACCTGCGCCTGAGGAGATCATTGAGCAAACCGCGGCAGTTTAGCGCAGTGCAGGAGCAATGTCCTGAGCCAATCTTCCGATCAAACGCGATTGCGCCGCCACCATTTGTGCAAATCCATCCGCCTGTAGTGCCTCGCGATCCACGAAAGTTTTCGTCTGCTTAAGTTTCCGCTCAGGCAATGAATAAACTCTCCACACCGCCTCGATCATCGCGTAGCCATCCTCCCCACTGTGCAATTGCCGGATGTCCAAAGTCACCTGATAGCGCAGCCCCTCGTCCGCTTGCCAAGGATAAATCCGCGTGTTTCCCGTATTGAGCCGCCGCCCTAGATTTGCCGCCGTAACTCGCGAGATCGATTCCGAGAGATCGCCTGCCCAACGATCATCTTCCGCTACCGACAATTGATTTGGCCCTTCTTGGACGATCAAATTTGGCCGATCAATATACTCTGCCAATGATACCGGACCCACGCCAATCCCCAGCCCACCGCCCGAGGGCGAGCCACCCTCAGCCGTTAAAACATAGAACTTCTTATCCGATTGTGCGCAGCCCACGAGCCACAAGACACAAAGAAAAATTAACAGTCGGTGGATCATGATGAGAAGAAGTTAGCGTTTTTTGGAAGGTGCTTTTGGAGTCGAGTTACCCGAAGAACCCTTGCCGAAAAGCAACGAATTTGGCTCCTCATCAATGCTATTTGCGAGCGACTTCATAGTCCTGAGTGCAGCCCTCAGCTCGTCTAAAGTCCTCAATAAATCGCCCTGAATCGCGCCCTCCGGTCCTACGCTGGACATCGATTTTTCCAGCTCGCCCAATGTTGCTCGTAAATCACCCGGCAGCTCTCGAAATTCTGGGTCTTCTAGCGTTTTGCGAGCCGCAGCCGCCGTTGCTTCGATTTCCTTCAAAGCGCCTCTGGCCTCCGTCACAGTCGTCGTCGCCTCTTCTGCCACCGCCGTGATTTTTTTCATCGTATCATCCAGTGGAAGCGCCTGCACCTTATCAAGAATCGCGGTGATTTTTGCCTCTAATTGCGCAAAGCCCGAGGAAACTGTCGGCACTGCGATGAATTCCCCGAGTGTCCGTAAATCGGCGAAGAGCGCTTCCGGATAATAATCTAAGTCCACAAACAACGCTCCTGTGAGAAGGCTACCCGTCTTTAGCGCACCGCGCAGGCCCTCTTTGACGGCGGACCGCAGAAACACAAAGTCAGGCTTTAGAAACTCTTCGCGCGTTTTGTGCTGCAGCAAAGAGGGATCAATTTCCACCAACACTGGCACCCTTGTGTCTTTTACATCGTCCAGATAATCCAGAGAGATGTCTGCCACCCGCCCGATCAAGATGCCCCGGAATTCCACAGGGGCACCACGCTTCAGACCTCTAACGGATTGATCAAACAGCATCAGGAACTTCATGGTCGGATTGAATGCCGAGCCATTTGCCGCATCTTCATCTCCAAATAACGTGAAGGTTTTTCCATCCTGCACCGGAATTCCTGGAGGTAGGCCCTCAGGCAAACCAAAAGTAGCGCCGCCCGAGACCATCGCTTGAAACGAAGGAGTCCTCACTTTAAAGCCATCTGCCCCAGCGCTGATATCGATCCCACTGGTGTTCCAAAACCGAGTGTTGTCTTTCACCAAATTCGCATATTCTTCATCAATGAATGCGTCATAAGTCACCCTCATCCCATCCTCATTGAGTTTCCGGCTTTCGATTCTCCCCACTTCAAATCCCCTGAAATAAATTGGTGAGCCTGCCACAAGGGAACCCGCCTCTTCCGCGACGAGCGTCAGTCGCCGCCCCGGGATATTCTGATTGGTGGCTGGTGGCGTTTCTAGGCCTTTGTAATCCTGCACCCGCGGCCCGTTCGCAGCCCCAGGATCTAGCTCGATATAAGCTCCGGTGAGCAGCGTTCCCAGCCCAGAAATATCCGTGGTGCTCACCCGTGGCCGCACCACCCAAAAGCGCGTCCCCACCCGCAAAAGTGGAGCGGAATCTTCATCAAGCTCGAGGAAAACAACTACTGATTTTAAATCAATGGACAACTTCACCGTCTTCACAAATCCCACTTTTACCGAGCGGCAGCGCACTTCTGTTTTTCCCGCCACGATGCCATCTGCCGTGTCAAATCCCACACGCGCTTCCGGCCCTTGCGCCCTCATGTGCTGGTAAATCATCCAGCTACCTATGAATAATGCAAGGATCGGCACCACCCACACAACATTCCAGCGTCGGGCGGGAAGATAGTCGGGTTCTGCGCTTGGAATAGGAGTCGGATCGCTCACAAGTTGGATGGATTAGTCGAAGAAAGTTTTTCAAGCCGGATCACTTCTAGGCGATCCCACAACAATCTTGGGTCGAAGCTAAGTGCTGCAAACATCGTTAGCAAGACTACACCCGCAAATGCAACCGCCCCCGGCCCGGGCGTGATCGTCATGTAATTACCCAGTTGCACCAACGCCACAAGAATTCCCACCACAAAAATATCCACCATCGACCACCGCCCTAACAATTCCGTAAACCAATAGACCCGGCCTAGTAGCGAAGGCGAGGGATGCAACTTGCCAGTGGCCGCCAGACACAGCCACGTCAAGGCAACCATTTTCAAAAATGGGATCAAAATAGAGGCTATGAAAATCACCACTGCGATGGGATACGCACCAGTCCTCCAGAATGTCGCCATCCCTTCTGTGATCGTCGTTGCATCCACATCACCTAGCTCCACCACAGTCATCACTGGCAGAACATTTGCGGGGATGTAAAGCGCTGCGGCCGCGATCATCAATGCCACCGTGCGCTGGATACTCTGTGGCTTGCGCAGATGAAGGTGGGTGCCGCAACGCGGACATTTTCCCAGCGCCACGGGTGAAGTTTTACCGCAGGTGTGACAACCGGCTAGACCTAATTCTGCAGCACGAGGTAATGGTTCAGTCATCATTTTTTCGCAACTTCCAGACGATCCCAAAGTTCATTGCGGTCGATGCCAGCCACAGCCGCAGCCATGCACAGGATCAAAATGCAAAATGCCCAAAACCCCAAACCAAATTGCACGTCCGCGACTTTTCCCAATTTCAACAAACTCACCAAAACTCCTAGCAGAAATACCTCTACCATATTCCATGGTTCCGTCCGGTTCAGCCACTTAGCCACACGCATCGCTCCCGGTGCCACCCTGCCGAAAATCAGCGGGCCACACACATAGATCAGACCTGATGCCAGAAGGATCGGCGCCACGATCATAAAAAGTGCAAGTACCACACCTAAAATTGGACTGCCCTCACGGATCAATGCAGAAGCTGCCGATGTGAGATTCAGGGTTGTGCGAATACTCGCGGCGTCCATCACCAAGAATGGGAATAATTGGACGATCACCATCATGATCATGGCCGTGATGGAAAAAGCTGTAGCGCGCGCCAACGAGGCACATCGATTTTGATAAAGCACCGCTCCACAGCACTTGCACATCGCGGCAGTGCCCTCGGGAACGGGTTGTGCCTCGTGCAGCGTATCGCAAAAATGGCACACCGAGAAATGCGCCACCCCCGGCGGCCTTGGCCACGGGTGTAACGAGTGCCTCGCACGGATCAGCGCTCGCTTAGCATTGGAAAATCGTTGGATCATTTTTCACTGTATCGCTTCCTATTAGTGGTCTGAGCCTGTAGTGGCGTGAGCGTGCCTGCCGCGCTCGACAAATCCCAGAAAAAAGCTACCTGCCATCCGCCGGAACGAATGTGGCGAGAAAAAAGAAGCGGCCCGGCTGATCATCCCCCTGGGAAAAACCCATTAACCCGGGAGGCATCTCAGTCGGACCGCCTTGTCTTGCGACGGGGAAGTAATGCCACAAATCTCTAAATCCACAAAGCAAAAAGTTACTCAAATCGAAAAAAGTTTTAAGATGCTATATTCTACCAATGAAAATAGTAATTAACTTTGATTGGTTTTGCCCAAACTCTTATCGGAAACAACTACGAAAACGCTAAAAAGCGGCCCGACTGATCATCCACAAGGAAAACCCATTAACCTTGGAGCATCTCAGTCGGACCGCCTAGTTTGTCGCGACAAATATTAGGAAGCATCTCGCGTGCCAATCAACTGCCACGACCAAGATTATTTCTCAGACTGATTTTTCTCAACTGCCTCAAGCAAGATCTTTAATGCCCCACCTGAGATCCATATCTCGTAAACGAGACAAATAAGTGATACACCCATCATTACGAGAGCAACGAGAAAAACCACCATTGCCAGCAAGTTGTAGTCTGCAATGACTCCTAACATCGCAATCACACACAGTAGCAGGCTCACCGCCCCGAAGAGTTGCATCGTGCGGATGAGGGTCAAGCGGCGCCTCAGATTTTCAATTTGAGCACCAGAGGTGGCATCACCTTCTTTCAGCCAATTCCCATGCAAGTGGCGGATCAGCGCAGCAAGGTGCAAAAAGCGATTCGTGTAGGACAAAAACAAAAGACTGATCGCAGGGAACAAAAGGGCCGGGGTAGAAACTTCAAGGATCACGCGGCATTCTACGCCAGAAAGTCAGCTCTAAGTAACGCAAATTTGTTTGGAATACTTTGAATTAAGCAATACTGTGTGTCGTTTATGAAAAGATGCGCCGATGTCTAAAGTTAACAGCGCGGGCAAACCTCGGAATATTCCTTAACACTCGAAATCAATGAAAATAAAATTACTCCTCACATTCACCTCCATCGCCACCATTTTTCTCACCAGTTGTGGTGCGCCCATGGGCCCGAATACTCAGCGTGGTGCCGCCACAGGTGCCGTAGGCGGCGCAGTCTTGGGCGGGATCATCGGCCACCAATCAGGACGCGGTCTCGAAGGGGCTGCCCTCGGTGGCCTAGGCGGAGCTGCCATCGGTGGTGCGGTGGGTAACAACCGCGATCAACAGCAATACAACCGCTACTGAAGCTAAGGAGATTCTCGTGAGGGCATCCATTAGTTTGGATGCCCTTTTTTTAGGTAATTAAAACTTCCTGTTTCGTTTTACGATGCTCCCGTT
>JAYULG010000201.1:0-1037 GCA_043763755.1 Akkermansiaceae bacterium
CAAGAATGCGGGAGGGGGAGCGGTGTCTCCTGCTGTGAGCGGTCTATACGGATCGGCTAGAACTACCTGTGCTGAGGCGCGAGTGTTGACGGCAATGGAACAGGCTGGGGTTAATCCACAAGGTGCGGTGAGTGCCAGCGCTTCGGTTGGAGTCAAAGGATTACCAGCAGGCACTCCGATGCCCGCATGTGAAAAAGCGTGTGCCCCTGTGCTAAAAAACGCGGGGATCGGGGATGCCGTGGCAGGCACTTCGCCTACGCTCGCGCCCATGAAGCCCGCAGTGTCGGTGAAGCCAACCACCGAGGATGAAAAGTAGTGAAAGGCTCGTTAAATATGGATAGCAAAAAGCAAACTCCGTTTGGATACGTCAGCAAAAAGGTCTTTGCTGAACTGCGCAAAGCAGGCTGGTCGCCCGCCCGCGATGAGGTAGGCATGTCAGACAGCTTTTCAAAATCTCTCGGGTCTCATTGGGTCCCTGCTGCGGCTCCTTTCGTTCGTAATTTTGGGGGATTAACATTAAATAAAAGAGTTTGGGCGTGGAAGGAGCCTATTCGGGATCAAGATATAATTGCTGATGAAAGTAAGATTGCAGAAGTTTTAGGCTCGAAAGCGGTGCCTGTAGCCTCCTCAAGTTACTTCGGGGACGGGTGCGTGATCTGGGTTGATGAAAGTGGTCGATATTATGCCGTGGACAGCGAAGGGATGATTTTTATTGGGGGCGACATAGTAGCAGCGCTGGAGGTGCTCGTTGGTCTGGAACCCTCGCCCGAGCCGCCACCGGAATTGAAGGAGAAGCTAGCAGCGGCGTATGACTGGAACAAATGAATGTGGCAATTTTCATGATAAATTTCTTCCGGCCTGCGCTGATACCTCCCTCCAAGATCGTCGCTCCGCACCCTTTATCCATCCCAACGTGCTGTCACGGGTGCTGCTAGCCTTCGGGGCCATGTGACGTGCGCGGTGTAATGCTGCATCTCGGTCCGGGTGCCTCCCGCAAGCGGGTCCCTCCCTCCCCGGATGTTCCCTCGGGGAATACC
>JAYULG010000202.1:0-1032 GCA_043763755.1 Akkermansiaceae bacterium
GGATGGCCCGGAAGGTAGAAACGTCCTCTAGCTTCATAGGAGCGATCTGCGGGGCATAAGGCAGTATCCCCACGGCGACCATCTCATCGATCACGGCGCAAGCGATGCCATGCCAACTCGTAGGAAGACCACTGTGGCAGGCATGGAAATGGCCATCGCAATTCCCCGCGATGAGGCCATCCACCCATAGCGCAATGTCGTGCGTAGAGGTGGGGAGTGAAAATTTATCGGCAATGGCTGTGAGCTCTGTTCCCGCGAGGGCGGCTTGATAGATTTGATCAACAAAAGAGGGTTTTTCAGGGCCGAACACCCACGAGACGCGCATCATGGTAGTCTGTGGATACCTGAGCACGGCCTGCTCGCCGGAAAACTTGCTGGCCGCATAAACGCTCAGTGGATTTGGGACATCCTCCTCGTTCTTTAGCCTCTCTTCTGTGCCATCAAGTACATAATCCGTGCTGAAGTGAATGAAACGAATGCCTTTGTCACTCGCCCATTTCGCCATTTCCGCCGGGGCCTCAGAGTTTACACGCCATGCCATTTCCGGATCATCTTCGCAAAATTCTAGCCCAGTGATACCGGCCGGGTTGACCAGCACATCGCAGTCTAGCTTTGCAAGTGCCGCTGCCAGAGACACAGGGTCCGAGAGATCGCAGGCAGCCCGCGACAACCGCGTGACCTGCTGCGTTTTTTCAAAATGATTGGCCAGAGCGGCCCCTACACGGCCGGTGGTTCCAGTGACCGCCACATGCATGGTGCAAATTCAAAGCACTCCTTGTTGGCGTAGCTCACGGTCCACCTCATCGTGGTCTTGAGAGACGATGCCCGCATCCCGGATGCGCTGGATATTCCGGCGCACGCCCACCTTGCTGCGCGGGCCAGTCACAAGGCCAGCCACACCCTCGACGAGAAACGGCAGCAAAGCCACCACGCCCAAGACTCCGATGCCGATGCCGATGCCACGGCGGGCATTTGGGTGCATTAGATCTCCCAGCAGCAATCCCGCCGCCGCACCCAGCAGCGCAGGCGCCG
>JAYULG010000203.1:0-1029 GCA_043763755.1 Akkermansiaceae bacterium
CCGCCATGGATACGCTCAAACACCTTTTAAAAAACAACCAAGACTGGGCCGCTGCGATCCTAGAGAACGATCCTGAATTTTTTCACAAACTCGCCAATCAACAAAATCCCGAATACTTGTGGATCGGCTGCTCCGATAGCCGAGTGCCCGCCAATCAAATCACAGGCCTCGCGCCCGGCGAGGTGTTTGTGCACCGCAATGTGGCCAACGTCGTCGCGGAAACGGACTTCAATGTTCTCGCCGTGATCCAATATGCGGTGGATGTCTTAAAAGTCCGCCACATCATCATTTGCGGTCACTATGGCTGTGGCGGCGTGAAGGCCGCTTATGAAAACTACCGCCACGGCATGATTGACAATTGGTTAGCTGGCATTCGTTCGCTCAGCCGCCAGCACAATAAGGAACTTGCCGCCCTCGCCCCAGAAGCCGCTGTGAATCGCCTTTGTGAGCTCAATGTGCTCGCCCAAGCCGAGCACGTCACGAACACCAGCATCGTCCAAGATGCATGGAGCCGCGGCCAAAAAATCGCCATCCATAGCTGGATCTACGGCCTCACCAGCGGGCTGATCACCCCGCTCGCACCATCCGTGCACGGCCCGCCGATTTAAAAAATTTCCACCTTGGCGCTTGTCGGTGCACGGAACTGGTGTATTTCTCTTCTGTCTAGCGACAGGGGGCGTTCTGGTTTCGACGGGATTCTTGAGACGTTGGTTGCACGTAGAGGTTGATCGGTTGGCCTCTTTAAAAAACCGCTCAAAAACAATAAATGCAGACTCTAACGAGCTCGCACTGGCCGCTTAATTGACGACCACGTCAGAACCCCGACACCTGCTGAGGGCAATGGCGAACACCTAGCAGGCTGGGAAAAACGTCGGGTAGCCGGGCGATTTTCCGAGATCAAACAGGCCACTAGGAATCGCAACGCCGCATGAGGGCCCAGTGATTCCGAAGCTCTAGACCGCATGCTAAACGTGTAGATGCCAATGTTGACGGCGTTTCGGACAGGGGTTCGACTCCCCTCGCCTCCAC
>JAYULG010000204.1:0-3614 GCA_043763755.1 Akkermansiaceae bacterium
TTTCGCCTCGCCACCCCATCGTGCTTGCCCAGCTCCGCGCGGATTCGCTTTACCCAAGCTTGGATGCGCCCGTCCTAGCGCCCTCCGGCGGCCACCAGCCAAACCCCGTTGCTATCACGATTCAAGCGCCTGCGGGATCCACCGTTTTCTACATGGCAGATGGCAGCGATCCGCGTTTAGCAGGTGGCGCAATACGGCCAGGAGCCATCACCTTCACCCCAAATGCGGTGGTAAACGATACTCTAGTCCCGTGGTCTGCAAGCGGCTGGAAATTCCTCGGGGATGGCAGCGATCAAGGCACCGCATGGCGTGGGGATGGCTTCAATGACAGCGCGTGGCCATCTAGCACGGCAGAGCTTGGATACGGAGATGGGGATGAGGATACGCTCGTTCCCATCGTCGATGTGAATGCAAATGAGCCGGGTATTCAAAAGGCCGCAACGTGCTATTTTAGACGCAGTTTTACTGTCAGCCAAGTCAGCCAGATCTCTAGTCTCAATCTAAATATTGAGTATGATGATGCTTATGCAGTTTATCTAAATGGCACGCGTATCGCCGGGAATTTACCCACAAATCCAGCCTTTGATTTTTACAGTGGCGCTACCATCGAAGATACGCTCGAGACTTTGAGCCTGCCTACCACGCTTTTGCGAGATGGCTCAAACACGCTTGCCGTGGAGATTCATCAAGGAAATGAATCAAGCAGTGACCTGAGCATGAATCTCTCTCTCTCCGCCGTGCGCACCAATGGCGGCGCACCTCTGACACTGAGCGGAATCGGTGAGCGCACCTTGCGCACACGTTCAAAAATGGGCGCAGACTGGAGCGCACTTGTGGAATCAGTCTATCAAATCGGCACCGTCCTCCCCACCCAAGCGAACTTGGTGGTATCTGAAATTTCATACTTCCCTGCCGATCCAAATGGTGATGCCGAGTTCATTGAATTCCTTAACACCAGTCCTACTGCCACCCTTGATCTGGGTGGTGCACGTTTCATCAAAGGTATCACTTTTGAATTTCCTTCTAATACAAGTTTAGCCCCGGGTGCCCGCGTTCTTGTTGTAAAAAACCTTGTGGCATTCGAGTCACTTTATGGTTCTGGTAAACCAATTGCTGGGACTTTCCAAAACGATTCAGCTCTCTCAAACGGTGGCGAACGCCTTGTATTGGAAGGAGCTAGTCGAGAGATATTATTAGATTTTACCTATAGTTCCAGTTTCCCGTGGCCTCCCGGAGCTAACGGGCTTGGCCGCAGTATCGTCCTCGCCGATTATAGTAATCCCACCAATCCATCTTTCTGGCGGGCGAGTGCCCAAAGCGGAGGCACCCCGGGCACCTCGGATGCTTTACCGCTGGCCCCAGGGCAAAATTTGATCTCCTACGCCCTTGTCTCGCAAACCCCCACTTTGGATCGCACCACCGGAGATCTCAGCATCGTCCGGCGGCTTGGCGCGGATGCCACCACCCTGATGCCCGAGTGGTCCATCAATCTCACTGATTGGTCCACAACATCGCTCACTCTCATTTCCGAGGCGCTGGATGGCCCAGCAGCGACTCAGATGAAGTGGAAGCTCGATCCACTGCCAGCGCCCAAAGCCTTCGTCCGGATGCGCGTCACGAAGAAGCCATAATTATTTCTTGGCAAACACCAGACCGGTGCGAGCAGGGGTGTAAATTTGCATCACCTCATCAGCGGAGACTGGGTAATCGAACGCATGGTCCACCCTGCCATGGCCGCCAGTCTCAAGCACATCGGAATCTAGCACCAGCGTGCGAGTCTCTAGGCCAGCAACTTGGACAGGGTATGCGAAGACGGAATTCGCGACGGAAAAATTGAATACGAAAACCAGATTCCCCCGCTCCGCGACGAGGATTTTCCGCGTTTGATCAATGAACATGAGCTGGGCAGGCGGCGTCTCGAGTAAGTGATAGTGTTTCGCAAAATGCATCAACTGCCGATCAAACTCAGCAAGCCAACCGTATTTCAACGCAGGATTATCCATAAGAGACCATTGGCGGCGGCAGTAGTGATACGACCATCCATTGCCCTCACGAGGGAAATCTAACCATTCTGGGTGGCCGAATTCATTACCCATAAACGTGAGGAAACCTTCTCCGCCCAGCACCAAGGTCACCAGCCGAATGAGCTTGTGCAGGGCGATGCCGCGCTCGATGACGGGATGGCGATCCTCCTTACCCATGTGCCAATACATTTCCTTATCCATCAGCCAAAAGGCGAGCGTCTTGTCACCCACGAGTGCTTGGTCATGGCTCTCTGCGTAGGCGATGGTGGCCTCACCATAGCGGCGGTTTGCAAGCACGCTCCAGAGCTCATCGAGATTCCAATCCTCATCGCGGCTGTGCTTCAAGAGCTTGATCCAGTAATCTGGAATGCCCATCGCGAGGCGGAAGTTAAAGCCCACCCCACCATCTGCTATCGGGCGGCATAGCCCTGGCATGCCAGACATGTCTTCTCCGATGACGATCGCGCCCGGCTTCATTTCCTGGATGAGCTGATTGGCAAGTTTTAGATAGAGGATGGCATCATCATCCGCATCTGGCCCGAAGTAATCATCGTAGCCACCAAAGGCTTTCATCCCTCGCGAGTGATAAAGCATGGAGGTGACACCATCGAAGCGGAAGCCATCAAAGCGGAATTCTTCAAGCCAATAGCGGACGTTTGACAAAAGAAACTGCCGCACCTCGGGCCGCCCGTAGTCGAAGCACTTTGAGTCCCACGCTGGGTGATCCCCGAGCGGGCCGCTGTGGAAATATTGGTGGCCAGAACCATCGAAGTCATTGAGACCCTCAGCGATGTTTTTGACCGCATGGGAATGAACGATATCCAGCAAAACGGCCAAGCCAAGCCCGTGTGCAGTATCGATGAGATATTTCAAATCCTCCGGCGTCCCGAAACGCGAACATGGCGCGAAAAATGAGGAAACATGATAGCCAAATGACCCATAGTAAGGATGCTCCTGCACCGCCATGAGCTGCACCATATTATAGCCGCCCGCTGCGATGCGCGGTAAAATGGAATTGGCAAATTCTCGGTAGGTGTGGACCCGTGGCTCTTCCCCGCCCATGCCGACGTGCGATTCGTAAATCAATGGCGCTGCCACCGAGGTGGGATCAAATTCATTTCTCCAAACGTAGGGATCCGGTGCATTCCAAATCTGCCCGCAGTAATCGTGCGTCGTGGGATCTTGCACCGCTCGCCGGATGCAAGCTGGGATGCGATCACGCCGTGAACCATCTGCACCGATGACGTGTAGCTTCACCTTCTGGCCATGATCGAGTGCCGCTTCAGGCAGCTCAAGTTGCCAAATGCCATTGCCTGAAAGTGCGAGTGGGTGTGCTTCACGATTCCATTGATTGAAATCGCCGATCAATGAGACTCCCTCAGCCGCAGGTGCCCATTCACGCACAGTCCAAGTGCCGCTCGTAGGGTGAAAATGGATGCCCACGTAGCGATGCGCAGAGGCGTAAGCTGCGAGCGAATGATGGCCACTTTTGATCGCGTCCCACTCCTTGGTAAACGCTGCCATCCGGTGCTCGATGGCCGCCTGATGCGGTTCGAGCCATGGATCGTCTATCACCAGTTGGGGTTTCAC
>JAYULG010000205.1:0-3614 GCA_043763755.1 Akkermansiaceae bacterium
GGCAGCCCCGTGATTCGTGCCGGGTTACTCAGCTTCCGGTTTTGGCGCTTTCTCGCCGACTTTCTCGCCCGCCTTTTTCACTCGCTGGCTGGCCCCGTCGAACTCCAAAATGATCGAATGATGCACCAGCCGGTCGATGGCTGCCATGGTGGTCATCGGATCCTTGAAGATCTGATCCCATTGGCTCAAGACCAAGTTGGAACTGATCAGTAAACTCCGCCGTTCGTAGCGTTCGGCTAACAGCGTAAAGAGCACTTCCATTTCTTCCCGGCTCTGTTGCACGTAGCCGATGTCGTCTAAAATGAGCACGTCGAAGCGGTCGAGCTTCTTGAGTTCCTGCTCTAGCCGCAGGTCACGCTTCGCCGCTAACAATTGCCCCACCAGCTTGAACGCCGGACGAAACAGCACCCGTTTGGAATGCCGCAAAATCAACTCCCGTCCCAGCGCCGCGAGGAAATGCGTCTTGCCGCGCCCCGGCAGGCCGAAGGCTAACACGTTGACAGAACGCTCCACAAAACCTCCTTCGATGAGCGCGGAGAGTTGTCGTCGCACCTTGGGTGGCAGCAGCGCTTCATCGAGCGAACTGAGCGTCTTGCCCTCGGGCAAGCCGGACTCGGCTAACAAGCGCGCGGTGCGCTTCTGGCCGCGTTCCACCGCCTCGCTCTCGCACAAGTGGCGCAGCACCTGCCGATGGCTCCAGCCCTCCTTTTCGGCGCGTTGCATCACCTCCTCGTATTGCCCCGCCATGGTCGTGAGGCAAAACGAACGCAGTAACATCACGGTCGGATCAGTCAGCGCGCTCATGCCTCCACCTCCGCGAGTTGAGAGGTTTCCACCGCGTCCGCCCAGTCGTCGTTTTCCTCCCCGCCATCCAGCAGCGCGTCGTATTGGGATAAATTAACCTCTAACGGATCACGCTGCCGCCACTCCTGTTTCAGCTCCCGCCACGTATCCAAAATTCCCATCACTTCCTTGGCCGAGATCCCCCCGCGTGAAGTCGCTAACAATTGCTCAAGAGCGTTCTCCACCGCCGTCACACCCTCGTCGGCCGCCAGCTTGAGCACTTCGAGATAACGCTTGTCCGCGTAAGCTCCGGCGCACTCCAGACGGTCATAAGCGGCACGGTAAACCCGCGATGGAAACATCTCCTCGCGCCAACGGTAGCCCGCAAACGCCCCCGGCTTGCGCAGCAAATCCCCGATCAAATGCCGGAAGTCGATCACCGCCCCACGGTCCCCGCGCGACAACGGCAACCGCGCCACCTCCCGCACCCCGACGAGCAAAACAATCTCGTTTTCTCCGATCCGCGCCAGCAACTTCACCCCGATCAACCGGCACGGCACCGAATAAACCATCTTGTTCACCCGGATCGTGCTGTCGCTCCTAACACTCACCATCAGCTCCCGGTAATCGGCCAAATCCGCAATCTACCTTTGCCCTCGCTATCACTCACGCCATGCCAGTTAGGCCTGCGGCATTGATGATCGCCGTTATCACGGCTTTCCGCATTCCGGCATCGCCGCGAGCTCCTCGCCCAAACGCTTCGTGCGCCGCAGATTACCCGACTCTAACACCTTCACCAGAAAAGAATCATACTCCTCCTCGCTGGCGAAATCCGCACTCCCGCGCAGCAACAAATGCTGTTTGATCCTTCGTTTCAAATGCCCGTGGCTCGTCTCACAGGAACCGTTTTCCTGCGGCCGTCCCACATTGATCGTGCGCGGCGTGATGCCGACATACGCACAAATGGAGAGATACTCCTCGTTGAATCCGCGCTCTGCGGCACCTCGCCGCAACTGATGAGTCGCCGTCGAAGAATGATCCGAGAGCAACTCCTGCGGCACCCGGCCCAAGCGCCCCAGCGTCGCCTTCAAGCCCGCGCGCAGCGACAGTGTGGACTCGCTCTGCGCCCGCACCGCCCACTCCCAGTGCGAATACGGCAGCACCGCATGAAACAATTTATGCTTCAAAACCCGCCCGCCGATCGTGATGCCCACCGAACCCATGTCCGTCCAGTCCATCGCCAGCACCTTGCCCGGCGTATGGTCCTGAGTGAAAAACACCTCCTTGCCCGGCCCATTCGCCAATCGCCAATCCTTCACTCGACGCTGGAACGTCCGTAAATGCTTCTCCTCCAGCCCGCCGGGCGCATCCTTGCCCGGCGGACCGCCCGCAACGGCGGCGGGCACCAGATATTCAAAAAGCGCCTTCGCCTCCAGTTCCGGGGCATCTTGCAGCATCGAGAGCGCCTTCGGCCAGATCGCCTCCAAAGGATCCTTACGCGTCTTCCAAGTGTGCGGCACCCGCCGCTGTTCCAAGACGTTGTCCTGACTCAAATACTTGCCCGCCGTCTTGCGGTTCATCCCTGCTTTCATTGCACACATACTGATGGTTCTTCCTTGGTTGCGCTCGATCACGAGCTTGGTGAGTTGGGTTCTTGTGACCACAACCCAGAGCAGCAACAGCCGCCCCGACCGGCGTCAAACAGCATGCCGCCTCACCCCGAAAAACCTCCCCTTCAATGGGTAATTTTAATTGTCGTCAGGGGGTAAGTCTAATTGTCGTCGCACACGCTTACGACGGCAGACAACAAATTATAAATGGCGTGCCCAACATGCAGCTTATGCCTTACCTGATTCACTCAGCCAGCCACATGCCTGTTTGGCAAAGTAGGTGAGAATCATATCTGCACCAGCGCGTTTGATGGCGATGAGGGACTCGAGCACGATTGCCTTTTCATCGAGCCAGCCGCTGGCAGCGGCATTCTTAAGCATGAGA
This sequence comes from Akkermansiaceae bacterium, assembly GCA_043763755.1. Taxonomy (GTDB): domain Bacteria; phylum Verrucomicrobiota; class Verrucomicrobiia; order Verrucomicrobiales; family Akkermansiaceae; genus Luteolibacter. The sequence goes on from JAYULG010000205.1 coordinate 2,779, forward strand.
TACTCACCACTCACTTGATAGGCGGCGAGAGGCAAGGTGGTTTCCTGACGAATTTTTGCAATCACATCAAGGTATAGCCCGGCAGGTTTAACCATAAGTATATCTGCACCTTCTGCATCATCCAGACGCACCTCCCGGATGGCTTCGCGCGAGTTTGCAGGATCCATCTGATAGGTTCTTTTGTCGCCATCCTTAGGCGCGGAATCAAGCGCCCCGCGGAAAGGACCGTAAAAGGCTGAAGCATACTTGGCGGCGTAACTGAGTATAGAAACTTGTGTGAAACCTTCATCATCCAGCGTCTGGCGGATCGCCTCTACCCGGCCATCCATCATATCAGAAGGTGCCACGATATCTGCCCCGGCACGGGCGTGGCAAAGGGCTTGCTCGCAGAGGACCCATACAGTCTCATCATTGAGGATCGAAAGTTCGCCAGAATCAGCGCGATGGACGAGGCCATCGTGGCCATCCGAGTTATAGGGATCGAGTGCTACGTCCGTGATTACGCAGAGCGAGGGATGTGCTGCCTTTAGTTTACGGATGGCTTGCGCCACGAGTCCTTCGCTATTTTTAGCCTCTTCTGCAGCAGGAGTTTTGAGCGCTTCATTGATTTTTGGAAAGAGCACCACAGCGGGAATTCCCATGGCGTGGGCCTCACCTGCTTCCCGCACCAGACTGTCCAACGACCAACGAGTGACACCCGGCATGGAGGCGATGGCTACATCTGCTTCATCTTCATGAAAGAAGAGTGGCAGGATAAAATCTGCGGGAGTGAGCGAAGTTTCCCGGACCATTGAACGAATGGCAGGCGTGCGGCGATTGCGACGTGGGCGGTGCAT
>JAYULG010000206.1:0-3612 GCA_043763755.1 Akkermansiaceae bacterium
CCTGTCAGATTGACAATGTCGCTTACAAATTCTGTGCCAGCATCGCTGCCATAGATACCTGCTAGAGATGCCGCATTGGTCCCACTATTTTCGAGCGCGGCAAGCACGGCAGGTGCAGCATTGTTTAGCTTTATGAATTCCACTTGCACAGTCTTTGCGCTCGTTAAAATACTGGAATCTAGTAATTCAAGATCCGTCGCTTTCGTAAAACGCGCGGAGGTGTTAGTGGCAGTGTTTTTCAATGCAAGTCCATTGACTCCAAGATCGGCACCTGCCGCGACTTGAGAGCTGCCCACTGCCGCAGCAGGAGCATCAAAGCGCGTTTCGAGTTGATAGTTTTGGGTGGCGAGGGAATCGCCGTATATTTGGTTATCAATACGATAATTTCCTGAAATCCCTGATGCAGTGATAATTCCACTGTAGTTAATTCTTCCAGTAAGCCCGATGCTAAGGTCCGCGCGGGAGACGCGGCCAAGCTGACCAACCTGTACGGTATTGGAATTTCCGATGTAATCAATCGTGAAGGTGCGATTTCCGCCGTGTTCAATGGTCGAGTCTCCACCACCATAGATAAGCTGGTAATCAAGATTCTGCCCGCCTGAAAGTGCAACATTAGAGATCGCGACGTTGTTTTGAAAAACACTCGATCCGGTATCGCGGATGGTCACTGTATTACCATCGGTGAGTGGGCCGGCGGTGGCTCCGCTATGTGTAGCGGTGAAAGATGCAGCGGCAACTGAAGCGTAGCGGGTGTTGAAGGTGGCCGTGGTGGCGCTCGCGTTTTCCCCTGCAAGCCCTTCTGCGATGGCGGTAACAGTACGATTTCCAAGGTTGTGGATGCCTGTTCCCAGCGCTCCGCTCACGGAAACGCAATCTCCAGTCCAGCTAATGTTAGTGTGAGTATTCGTACTATGAACTTGGCCTGCATAGGTGAAATGACTTCGGGTGCCGCTCGTGGAATTTGAATCAATGATGAGAAGGTTATTGGCATAGAGTTGGTTGTTTTGGACGTTATTCCAAGTGTAGCCGAGTTGCAGAGTGTCTTGTTTATTTGCACCTGCAAGTGCCTCACCCACAATGGACGATCCTGCATTCACTCCTTGGAAGTTTCTGCCCTGGGTGGCGGTGCTTAGAGTAAAGTTGCCAGTCAACTGAACAGTTGCGGTGTGGGCAGTATCGGTGAACGCACTCGTCCCCAAATGCTCCGCAGTCGCACCCGTGCCATTGTCCATATTGAGCGCTTGAAGATTGAGGCGAGTTCGGTGATCGTCTGAGCCGTTGTTATAGTATTGGTTTGGGTCGAGTGGGGAACCATTTGTTCCGAGAGTGACCGTATCGCTGCGATTGATCGTTACGCCAGAGGCACCCACCATCCGGCGTCCGAGATCCACGGTCCCACCAAAGATCGCACGGTCAGTAACGGCAGTGCCAGTCACGGTCAGCGCAACCCCGGATAAGTTTAAACTACTACCTTGGATGACCTCGCCGGAAATCAGTGGGTTGATGCGCTCATTGACCAAGGAGCCGGCACCACGCGCTATTTCCCAAGTGCTTACAGCTCCGTTTTCATAGCGAGTGGAAGGTGCGATGGGTTTGGGGGTGGTAGCGATTTCTTGAATGTAGATATAGTGATCGGAAGAATTTCCACTCGTTCCGGGCCGTTGCCATAGCGGTGAAGAAACATCATCCTAGCCAATACGATCTTGCTCGGTAAACACTCGCTTAGCTCCAAAGACATTTCCGTATTCTGCGGAGGTTTTCCACGCACCGCCGAATTCCTGATGTGCATTTCCCGAAGCATCTGTATAACTGCTTGCCCCCGCGCCGGGAAGTGTGGCAGCGGAGATGTTATAACTACCCGTCGGGCGATTGTAGGAAATTTGAAGGTCGTGGCTTTGCCCGGCACCATTGAAAGTAAAGTCGCTTGCAGAGGTAAGCCGCAGGCCATTGGCAAGTTGTGCATAGCCGCCGCTGCTTATGGAAATTCGGGTAGCTTCGCTGTCTGTCCATGCGCCACCGCTGAGGGTGACACTGCCGATTGACTGCAAGCCCGCCATGTGCCGCCCGGCATTGATCGCTGTGGACCCACTCAGCAACCGATTTGTCACCACATTAAGGTTAGCACTTGCACTCACCGGAGCATTCCATGCCGCGTTGGTGGCCTCGATCCCGAAGCTCATCGTTTGCCCAGCGACGAGTCCAGAGATGTTGGGAGTGGCGCGAATCGAGCCAGTTTGGCCAGCACTGAGGCTCACTCCTATCCATGGGGTGCCAGTTGCATTGGTCACCGTGGTGCCACTTGGAAGTGCTGGCACGCTGAGTGAATTGAACTGGCCCACGCTACCAGAGGAAAGCCCGAGGTTAAAAGTCGTGGCCGCCCCTGCGTTGAGATTCGTCGTAGAAAAATTCGCGTGGCCTAATACGGTTCCTTGCACAACGCGCGATGTGGCTGGACCTGTGAGTGTAATTTCGGGAGCGATGAGCGGGACATCCGCCCTCGCCTCAGTCGCGAAGTTGATGGCCAAAGTCATGGCACAACCGAGGAAAAGATGGGTCTGCTGGAGGGTCGATTTTGGCTTCATATTGAGGAAAAATGGGAGAGTTGGGGAGTGGAAATGGCGAATCACTGGATACGCTTCAGGAGTAAATTATGAGAGTTTTGAGAATCTAGCATCAGGGCGTATCACCTATTTTTTCTAGGTGAATCACTTAGAATAAATAAGTGATAGGATTGAACTGCAAAACACACTCATTCAACGGTTGGCCTTGAGCCGCACGAAGCGGCTGGGGCTGGTGGACGGAATGGTGACGGTGACTTGCTCGGCAGTGGCATCTCCAGGGACGGCGGTGGTGATGATGGTTACTCCGCCTGCGCCATGCACAGCATGGGTCCATGGTGGTGATAGACTGGTGGCGTGCTCGATGACTTGGGTGACTCCGGTGACGGCGATTTTGCGTTTGTAGGTGAAGACGTGGTTCGTACTGCCCGGTGCTTTGGTGGCGGTTGGGAGCAGGCCGCTGCTGGGGAGTGTGGGATTTCCGCCGAAGAGGTATTCAAGCAGGTTCGGGATTCCGTCTTTGTCGTGATCTGCATCGGGGGCTCCGGTGGTGACTGAGTTTAGGCCGAAACTGGCGGCGAATGACTGAAAATCATCGCCGTATTGAACATGAATCGGCTGGGTGGTGACGGTGCCGACGTCATTGCTGACAATGCAAGTGTAGGTTCCGGCGATGCTAGATGAGGAGGAAAATACTCCTAAACTATCAAATGTTTGATCTGGGAGAATGACTCCGTTTTTCTTCCATTGATAGCTCAGCCGCCCGATACCAGAAAGAGGGCTTCCGGTGGCGGTAACTTGCAGATTCACCGAAGTATTGGGGAGTAAAACTTGGCTGGAGGATTGGGCAGTGATTTTCGGCAGGATATGTACTTCCACCTCAATATTTTTGCTATAAACCGCTGCACAATAAGCTCCGGCAAGGGCGTTGCTTTTGTGAACGATGGCATCGAATCCGACTTCGACATCGATTACTTGGTTTAGTGGCAAACTGTTAGCGGGAGCAGTGTAGCTCGCAAAATTCGTGGCTGGACTGCTACTTCTGAAAAATTGA
>JAYULG010000207.1:0-1023 GCA_043763755.1 Akkermansiaceae bacterium
CGGGTGGCGATGCTTCTGCAGCCATCGGCATGGCCTACACCGCCCAAGAGTTATTCCGTAGCGCGTAAAATAGGTTTACGCCCGGCTTCTTCCTCGCCACGCATAGGTGAGAAAGCACGCGGCGAAGATAAACATGAAGAGAGAGAAAAACTGGCCTTTCGTGAGAAATCCCACCATCGCTGCGTCTGGCTCTCGGAAATGCTCCCCGATGATGCGAAAAACCGCGTAAAGCGCGAAAAACAATCCCGTGAGCAAGCCATGCGGCGCTTTTGGACACCGCACCCTCACAATCCAGAGAATGGTAAACAGCAATGCACCCTCAAGCAGCCCTTCGTAAATCTGTGAGGGATGCCGGGGCTCAAGAAACTCACCGAGCGCTGTGGAAACCTCCGGATTTTGACGCGCTGAGGAGATCAATTGATCCAGTCCTTGCGCATCTGCAAGTTTTGGGTCCACCCGCGTGCAAGCTTGCCAAGCAGCACCCTGAATTTCCTCAGCTTCTTCACTCAGCGAGAGAGGAAACTTAATCGCCCAGGGCACCCCATGCGCTACCCGCCCGTATAGCTCGCCATTGACGAAGTTTGCCACCCTCCCGAGAAATAAGCCCAGCGGCGCCACCACGCACAATCCATCGCCAAGCCCTGTCCAAGAGACATGGTGTTTCCTAGCGTAAAACCACGTGAAAATAACTAGCCCTAGAATCCCACCATGGCTCGCCATCCCTCCTTCCCAGACGCGGAAAACAAACAGGGGATCTGCGATCAATCCCGCCCACCCCACTTTAGGCAAATGATAAAAAAGCACGTAGCCCACCCTGCCGCCGAGAAATACTCCAAACAAAGCCGCAGCCGCGATGAAGTCTGCTGTCAGCTCTGCCTTTAGCACCCATAAACCACGCCGCGCCAAATGCCGTAGAAGCAAGAATCCCCCCAGAAAACCGAACAAATATGCCAGCCCATACCACCGCAGCGCGACGCTGCCGTAGATGGGCAATGCCACCGGATTTAAATCATGCACATACGT
>JAYULG010000208.1:0-13038 GCA_043763755.1 Akkermansiaceae bacterium
CGATTTCGCCTTCACCGGCCACTATTGCCACGCAGGCAGCAACCTTCACCTCACCCTTTATCGAGGCTATGATCAGGATTTAGGGAGATGGCTATCGGTTGACCCCATTCGAGAAATGGGGGGAGTGAATTTGTATGGATATATTGGAAATTCTCCTACTAATAACATTGACCCACTCGGATTGTTTTGTTTAGAGGACCCTTTAGATTGGTTCAAGGACCATTTTGTATTGGGTGCACAAGGCGAACTTGGTCTCGGAATACCGGTTTCAGGATTTGGCATAAGTGGTTCCGCGACCAAGCGACCATTCAAATCAGGGTATAATCCGGCTGATGTAAATTTGGGTTACGGTAGTGCGGCAGGAGTCGGTGGTGCTGTAGGTGCCGGACTACAGTTTGGACCAGGTGTGAATGGTCCAACCCTAGATATGTCTATTTCCGGCGGTAGAGGCTATGGAGGCTCGTTGGGACTATCCTTAGGTTTAAATGGTCAATGGGAATTAACCATGTTAGGTGGTGCGGGCTTTGGGTTAGGAGCCTCAATTAGTGGAGGGAGCACTGGAAGCGGTCCACCGAATGGGAAGTGTCTGCCATAGCCTATTTTATGTCACACATCGCCTATATTCTGATAATTACCTTTTTTGGTTCTTGGTTTATTGGATCTGCAATCGCAATCACAAAAAGAATGAAAAAAGATAAGCCACTCGGCAAGTCTTGGACTATGATTCACGACGCATTATTTTGGGTTATGATTTCTTCTTTGTTGATTATGGTGCTCTTTCATAAATCTCTCTTTGTTGCGTGAAGCTTTTGCGCATTTATTTAATATCTTGCACTGCGCCCAAACGAACCCCACAAGCCAACCATAAGCCTTGGTCATACCAAGCTTTAGCAAATTTGAAGCAGGAACGGCTCCTCGGGTCTGAACACTCGCTAACATTGATCCATCTGAATAGATTGACTGATCTCATCACCTACACACACGACCATCTCGGGCGAGGTAAAACTCGGAACATCGGCCCACTCGGCACCGAGAATCTCGTCACCCTGAACTATGATAATCTAGGGCGACTTCAATCCACCATCAACAATTTGGGCACATTCAGTCACTCTTACATCGGAGACACCCAGCGCACCGATTCCATCAACTACCCCAACGGCCAAAAAACCAGTTTCGACTATTTTTCCACCTCAGGCGACAACCGCCTCAAGACCATCCACCACCTCGCCAACGCAAGCAACCCTGCCAGCACCCTCAGCAAGTTCGATTACACCTATCTCAAAGACGGCAACATCGCCACTTGGCAAAGGCAATTCAGCAGCACCGCCGCCACCCAAATGACCCTCAGCTATGACCTTGTCGATCAGCTCACCTCTGCTACCATCGCTCCCGTGGCAAACCTCACTTCCATCACCCAGCGCCACAGCTACCAATACGACAAAGCGAGCAACCGCAGCAGCGAGCAAACTGGCAACGCCGTATCCAGTGCTTTGCACAACAACGCCAATCAACTCACCAACCTAAACACAGGTGGCAAACTGCTGGTCACGGGAAACACCAACGAACCCGCAAAAATCAAAGTAAACGGCCAAGCCGCAACTATCACAGCCCCACCCGAGAACCTCTATCAAGCATGGGTGCAAGTCACCCCAGGCCCAAACACCCTCACCATCGAGGCCACCGACTACGCCGCCCCAACGCCAAACATCCGCACTAAAAGCTGGAGCCTCAACATCACCAGCCCACCAGCGCGAAGCTTTTCCCACGACACCAACGGTAACACCCTAAGCGATGGCCCCCGCACCTATCAATGGGATGCCGAAGACCGCCTCGTAAAAATCACCCAAGGCGTAAACGTCTATGAATTTATCTATAATGGACACTCTCGCCGCATCGCCGAGAAATTAAACGGCATCATTACAAAACGCATCCTCTGGGACGGCCCCCAAATCGCCGACCAACGCGATGCCACCGGCACCACCATCCAACGCCGCTACTACCCCGAAGGCGAACAACGCCTGAGCGGTTCCGACGCCGGAACCTACTACTACACCCGCGACCACCTCGGCAGCATCCGCGAAGTAGTGAATCAAACGGGTGTCCTGCAAGTCCGCTACGATTACGATGCCTTCGGCCAACGCTGGGCCTTTTACCAAAATGCGAATTATCTAAATGGCTGCACCTTCGGCTTACAGGCCACGTCACAACCTCTAGAATACCGGGAGCGGGGGGCGAGATCGTCCTAACGCACTTCCGTGCATACGACCCGCAATTGGGCAGATGGCTATCTGCCGATCCGATCAAGGAAGCGGGTGGGCTGAATTTGTATGGGTATGTCGGTAACGATCCGATCAATGGATGGGATCCGCTTGGCTTATGTCCTGGGCTTCATTGGCCCCCGGTTGGTATTTTGCCGCCTTTGTGGCCACCAGATTCAGGACCTAGAACGGCAAGTGGGATTAAGGCTGAGGCATATGATTTAGAAAGAAGGCATATGCCTTCAGGTCACGCTGCCCATGGTGGCGGGTTTGCTCATTGTGTTGCAAATTGTAACAATGTTCGAAGAAATGGCGCCGGTGCCGGAGTATGTGCTGCTGGACTTTGGGCGGTGAGTGAAACTGATCAAAATGATAATATTGCAAATGCGGTTGGGATAACTCTCGCAATCTTAAGAGGGAGCTGTGTAACAAACTGCTTGACTCTTTTTCCGCCAAAGTAGCAATTTAGGCTCATCCTGCCCCCAAATTATCATAGTTTTTCCATTGATTAAAAATTATAATAAAATGAGTGTTAAAATCGAAAACTATAAATTACTATCTTTAATTGGATTAATCATAATTATTGCTATTAGCGTAATGTTTGGCTATACTTTGGGTATTGAGAAGGCCAAACTATCCATAAGAGCAGGACCTTATAGCGATAGTATTTACGAGGCTCAAAAGGAACTAAATTTAGCAACAACTAAAATTCAGGCAGGTGATCTCAAAATTCAAGAACATATCAATAATGCTAAATCTGAAATTTATAAAATCAAACTCTGGTCCGAAAATTTTATTGGAATAGATAGTCGCTATTAAAAATTGTTAGAGATACTAATATTGTGAGAGACAAACGAGTCCCGGGGCCTACACGCTCACCTATGATTATGATGCGCTGGATCGCCAGACGCTCATCACCTATCCAGACCTCACCAAGGAACAATTCTCCTACCAACGCCCGGACGGCACCAAGATCCTCGATCTCACCCACTACAAAGACCGTGAAAACCGCTGGACGTTCAATGGCTACGATGCTTTGCGCCAGCGCGTGACGACCATAGATCCGCTCAACCGCGTCACCCGCTTCAACTGGTGCTACTGCGGAGCCTTGCAAGACTTGTGGGATGGAGAAGGCAACAAGACCCACTGGGATTACGACATCGGTGGGCGGCTCCTGCGCAAAACCTATGCAGATGCCACTCAGCACAATTACACTTACGATCTCGCAGGACGTCTTGCCGCTATCACAGACGCGAAGGCACAGGTGAAAACCCACAGCTACTACAAAGACGGCCAGCTCGCCGGGATCACTTACACGAATTCCCAGAAACCCACCCCCAATGTGAGCTTTACTTACGATGCGATTTACGGTCGCCTCAGCCAGATGACCGACGGCACGGGCAGCACCGCTTACGCTTACCATCCAGTGGATGGAGTTACCTTTGGCGCGGGAAATTTGCACACCATTGATGGCCCGCTCACGAACGACACCATCGCCCACACCTACGATTTGCTCGGTCGCTTCAAAAGCCAATCGATCAATGGGATAGGAAACACCACCACGCATAGCTATGATGCGCTCAGTCGCGTGACTCAAGTCACCAATCCGCTCGGAACTTTCACCCACACCTATGATCCGGTGAACTTGCTGCCGAAGACGGTCACCGCGTCCAATGGCCTGATCACTGAATTTTCCTACCATCCCGCAGTGGGCGATCTGCGGCTCCAGCAAATCAAACACCAGCTAGGAGTGATCACGCCGCTGTCTTCCCATACCTACACCTACAGCCCATCGGGAAATATCAAATCATGGGCGCAGACCACTGATACAAGCCCTGCTAACACATGGGGCATTTCCTATGACCGCGCCGACCAACTCGAAGCCGCAACCCTCACCAATGGATCCGGCTCAGTGATTAAGCAAAGTGCATGGCGCTACGACAAGATTGGGAACCGCACCAGCCGCCAAAACGACTTCAAAATCATTAAGAGCACCTATAACAACCGCAACCAGATTGCGACCGAACGACCAGGCGGATCAATGCGCGTGCGCGGCACCACCAACGAGACCTCTAGCGTGCGTGTTCGCTCCAACGCAAATCCGTTCACCGAGGCCATTACCGATAGTGGCAACCAATTCACTGCTTGGGTGGAAACCACTCCCGGCCAGAACAGCATTACTATCGAGGCCAAGGACACTAGCCCGAATTCGAACACCCGCACTAATTCATACAACGTCAATATCGCTGGTCCCCCGAGCCTCAGCATACGTAATAGTGATTTGAACGGCAACTCCACCAGCAACTCCAATGGCAACGGCCCCGAAAACTACGAGTGGGATGCTGAAAATCGGTTGATAAAGAGCAGTTACCGTAACGGTTTTAGCACGGAGTTCACTTACGACGGATTCTCCCGCAGAATCCGTATCATCGAGAAAGAATACACTACCGTCATCTCTGACAAACGCTACCTCTGGGCTGGAGGCAACCAACCCGCCGAAGAGCGCGACGCAGCAGGCATCACTGTTCTTAAGCAATACCACCTCCAAGGAGAAATTACCCCTGCCTCTCTCGCTCCACTTCATCAACTTTTCTACACTCGAGACCACCTCGGTAGCGTCCGCGAACTCGTCGATGCCAACGGCACCCTCCAATCCCGCAACGACTATGACATGTGGGGAAAACGGGGCTCTAGCGGCCCCAGGCTATCTGATGTAGGCTACACTGGCCATCACCACCACGCGAAAAGCAGACTGATGCTGACGTGGTATCGGGTGTATGATGCAGACTTGGGCAGATGGCTATCTGCCGATCCAATGGAACGAGTCACAGGGCAGATGGCAGAGTTGCTACCAGAGGGGCCTAACCTCTATAGCTATGTAGGGGCAGATCCTGTGAATGGCTGGGATCCATTCGGTTTAAATGATAAACCAAAGCGAAACCTTAATTGTAACGGATTCGATAAGAACTCGCCTAAAGAAGAAGTGAAGGCAGCACTTGACGCTGCGAGAAGGGCAAAAAACATTGCTGCGGCAAAACAACTACAAGCACTGTATAAAACGATGAGGAGTGGAGCTAGATTTTTAGTTCCACTACAGGCATTCCTAAATTCTTTTGAACAATCTTTCGGTCCTCTCTTTCCAGAAGAGCCTTGTCCTAGATTTGATTAACTTAGCTATGATCTCTAAAGTTGAATGGGATGTGATCACACGGATAGCGTGTGACATAGTAAATTACACAATTGCCGAGGATGAAATTGCCGCAGGTAGCAAAAGAAAGGAGATTTTGAAGGAGCTAAATAGATTGAGATCAATACATGGAGATGAACCATCAATTATTCATATCATAGGGGTGTACACTAGAAACGCCAAAAGGAAGCTTGTGCTCTTTGAATTATCTTATCAAATGTTAATCCCAAATAGTGAATACAATGATTCACTGGACGTTGCGAATTCAGCATTTGAATTTTGTATGGAGATAAATCTGATTGATCAAGTCATAGCCTGGCGAGAGCGAGTGAAAAGCCTACTCTTAAAAGCGACAGATCGTGAATCACTTGATGAAGCCCGAAGACTAATGGATCAACATGCTGGTAGTGAAATTTAAACATCGGTGTCCAATAGCCCTGAGCAAATTGCGAGAGACACAAACATTCAGAAATTGTTCGATTTCCGAGCCTCGCAAGATCTATACGACGGCGGGGGAAATCACACCCACGGGGACTACATCGGCGGGCGGCGCCTGCGCAAAACCTACGCAGATAACACCCAGCACAATTACACTTACGATCTAGCGGGCCGTCTTGCCACCCTCACCGATGCGAAGGCACAGGTGAAAACCCACAGCTACTACAAAGACGGCCAGCTTGCCGGGATCACTTACACGAATTCCCAGAAGCCTACCCCTAATGTGAGCTTTACTTACGATGCGATTTACGGTCGCCTCAGCCAAATGACCGACGGCACGGGCAGCACCGCTTACACTTACCATCCGGTGGATGGAGTGACCTTTGGCGCTGGGTAACCCATGAGGGTGGGCCTGAAACAGATGTGAAGATGAAGCGTGATAGGCAAGGGGTATCGCGATAGAGACGTTTTTCGGCGACGTTCTGGGAGCTTATATGGAAGGCTGCAAATCCCTTCATAGTAATAATTTCAGCGTCAAAGTTTTTCCTCCATGTAGGCTAGGTGACTTTATCTGAAAATCCTACCATGTGGTGTAAGCGCTTAATAACTCGACGAATTACGGAATTTTTGTAGTTTCTTCGCGCCGTATGAAACAAAGCTTCCTTCTCCATTGCGCGATTTTTGCAGCTAGCCTCACTTCATTAGTGAAGGCGGATTTTACTCCATTGCCATCTTTGTTGGTCAGTCCGCCGGCAGGTAGTCCGATTATTTTGAATTCCAGCACGCGATTCAGTAGCAGCTTCGATGTGACGCAATTGTTTGATTCTCACCCGAATGAATATGCCACGGCTGGGACAGGCGTCGGCGCGGAGGTGGTGATTGATTTTTTAACACCTCAGACGATGGATCGAGTGATTCTAGTGACTCGTTTGAATGCAGCGGACGTGATCGGTAAATATCGCCTCATTTTTAGCAGTGATACGAGCTTTGACATCGCGGACCCGTTCTATGAGTTTGAACCGGCTGGATCAAATGGTGCGGGCACGCTTTTTTCCTTTCCCGCCACTACAGCTCGCTATGTGAAGTGGGCAGTAGTCACTTCTACTGGAACGACGCAAAATCTGGGCGGTACCGAGTTACGCTTTTTGTTCAGTCCATCCCGCGGAGTGGTGGCGCCTGCGGCAGTCATTGGCGGCTCAACACCATTCGGCGGTGCGGCCAGTCCGGACTATGCACTGAGCTTTGCCAGCGATGGCAAGATCGGGCGTGGCGTGGGCAATGAGTATGCAAGCGCTGGCGCGGGGTTGAGCACGTTTGTAGATTTTGATTTTGGCGCACCGCGAAGGATGATCGGAGCGGATTTTTTTGATCGCATTACCCGGGCGGATCGTGTCTCTGGCTTCAGTCTAACGCTTTCTAACAACCCCGTTTTTCCACCGGGCGCGAGTGTGACACAAACCTTCGCCGTGCCGCTCAATGAAGTATCGTTACCTCAATGGGGAACCAGCGCAGTTTTTAACAGCACCCTCAATTCTACAGCTTACCGCTATGCGCGTTTCCAAGTCACGGCACGCCCGGCAAGCACAAGCACGAACAACCAAGGCATGGCGGAAATGGTATTTTACGCGCGGACTGAGACGGTGAGTGCAGTGGCAGTGAAGACCAGTAGTTATATCGCAGGCTCTCCGCCACATTCCATGATCGATGGCTCAGGGCTAAATGGTGGACTTGCGTCGGCGGACCTATCAGAGCGACGACATTTTTTCAGCCCAACAGGAAATGGTAACTGGAAATCTGGCACCATTGATGGCGGACTCGGCGGTCCTCTCGATGGATTTGATAAGCAGACAGTCGAGTTCGATCTCGGGCGGGAATTTTCCCTCAAAGAGTTATATATTTGGAATTTTGCGGTGCAGGCTGTGTCGAGCCGAGGTGTCAATCAATACGAGATCTGGACCTCACCAGACACCACCGGCGCATTTACGCGCTACGGTGGCACCTATCAACTGAGTCCATCGAACCAAGGCCAGGAGAGCATCGGCATTTTACCGCAAGTCGTTCCGGTGAGCATTGATCGCGTCCGCCGCGTGCAGTTAAAAATTCTAAACAATCATCTTAACCCACCTAATGCTATATTCGCTTCCGAAGACTACGTCGGCCTAGCGGAAGTGCATTTCGGCACCTCACCAGTCAATGGTCCTGAGCTTGAGGTCGTGGGTCCAGATGAGGTGGTGCAGCCAGTCACGGTCGTGAATGGCACTGGGTTAAACTACACCATGGGGGCAATCGCTCTCAATGGCACTGTGACCAAAAGTTTCACCATAAAAAACCGTGGTCTTGCACCTCTCACGCTCTCGGCACAACCGACTTTTTTGAGGCTTCCGGCAGGAATTCCCGCCGTGCACTCACGCATGAGTGTAGCTCCATTGGCCAACCTCATCATCGAGCCACTCGGCTCGCGCAGCGTCAACGTCAGTTACAATCCCATCGCCGCCGCTGGACTAAGTCAGAATGGTTTTGCCGACTTACGGATCGTATCCGATGACGCAGACGAATCACCCCAATACACGCGGATTTCCACTGCGGGTCTTGATTCTCCCACCTTCGCATCAGCCGCTCTGCCCCTCGTCGTGCCAGACCACAACGCCGCGACACCCACTCAGCTAAGCGTGGACATTCCCGTCAGCGGACTCAACGCCACAGAGGTCCCGCTCAGCATCGAAGTCACCCTCGGCTTCGAACCAAAGCACCGCCGCGTCAGCGATCTCAAAGCCGTGCTGCAATCTCCCAGCGGCATCAACCACACGCTCTTTGATCGCACCGGCAACACCGACGACTCCGATTTCTCTGGAGACTATACCTTTTCCGATACTGCCACTGGAAACCTATGGACGGAAACTGCAGCCCGGTCCGACGGCCAAACCCTCAATCCCGGCAGCTACCGCACCTCGAATTCCAGCGGCCAAATCACTTCCCTTCTCGCTTCATTTGCTGGCCTCTCAGGCGCGACGGCAAATGGCACCTGGAAAGTCATCCTAAGTGACCATTCCACCGGAGAGATCGCTCAGCTTTCCCAGCTTAAAGTCCGCATCACCACCGGAAATGCGCCCAATCTCTTCGTGGAACGTTTCGATGGCCCATCCGCAGTTGAAGTCCCTCACACCAGCACCATCACCATCCCCGAAAGCATCATCGGCCAGATATCCAGCCAAAGTTTCCGCCTCACCAACCTCGGAAATTTACCTCTTACCGGCATCAGCGTGGTGGACTCGGATGACAGCGCATTCGCCCACGATGCACTCACCATCACCACCCTCGCACCCGGACAAAGCACTGCCTTCACCCTCCACTTCATGCCCGGCACCACCGGCAGTAAGATCGGAGCACTCACCATTTCCAGCAATGATCCTGATACGCCAAACTTCGGGGTAAATCTTCAAGGCGAAGCCGTGCCACGTTACTTCAACGCAACGCCAAATAGCGGAATATTCCCTGTGGAGATACCGGACGGTGCTGGGTTTAACTCAGCCGGCGCACCCGCCATTCTCGTTTTTTCCGTCTCCGGACTCACTAGCCCGCTCACCGAAATCCAAGTGACCCTCGGTGTGCAACATGGCTGGGTGGAAAATCTCACTGCCCAGCTCAACCTCACGTCCACAGGTGCCTCACACACCTTATTCTCAAGAGTCGGAAAAACTGCGCCAAGTAGCGCCAATAGCGAAGCTTACTATAATGGCTTCTATCGCTTCAACGATAACGGCACCGGCAACCTTTGGGCTGCGGCGGCTAACAACTTCACCACCATTAGCGACCTTCCTATCTACCGCACGACCGGAAACAGCGCATCAGCCACCTCATTGCTAGGAACCTTCGGCGCAACCTCCGTCAACTCTCTCAATGGCAATTGGACCATTTCTGTCCGCGATTTTAACAATACAGTGACGGGTCAGCTCACTGGTGCCCGCCTTTATTTCAAAGAGCAGCATGAAACCTTTGCCATCTGGAAAGCCAAGCAATTCACCCCAGCGCAATTGCTCAATCCCGCCATCAGCGGCGCCACCGCAGATCCCGACGGCGATGGATCTAACAATCTACTCGCCTATCTCATGGGGCATCCCGCCACCGGGGCCACCGCGCCAGCGACCATGAGCGCCGCCCGAGTCATCGAATCCAGCATCGCCTACCTAGATGTTATCCACTTCCGTCCTTCCTACCTGCCGCCCAGCCAACTCGCCACCGGACGCGTCAGTTACCAATATCAACTCAGCCCAGACCTCACCACATGGACAGACGTTACACCTATAAGTGAGATTCTCGGCACAGCCACCAGCACCGGCAGCCCCATCACCGTCCGCTTGCCTCTGCCTTCTGCTGCCAACCATCACTTCGTTCGGCTCAAAGGCGAACTTCAATGAACTATATTAAATCACCACGAAGATCGTAGTTATGACTTTGCTGGGTATGTTATGGAGGATGGTATAAGCTCTGAAGCTTTTCACCCATCCCCTTTGCAGAGTTGATAGCTACTTGCTTCTAGTTCCGCTCAAGGAAGAATTTGCTCACTTTTGGAAAATTTTCAGGATCGGCGGGAGGGCTTCTTTCCAAGCGTGGGCGATGGCGCATAGGATGACGGCGTCTTCATCGTCGCGGCGGGGGAAGTGCTTATTTTCACGAAGTTCGCGGGCGCATTTCATGATAGCTTGTAACTCGGGCGCGATGGAAAGGAGACTCAGCACGGCGGCGAGCGCGGTGGCGGCCATCAGGACTGAGATCGCTCCGATGACTGGGATTTTAGCAATAACCATCGCCATGATCGCTACGATCCCGCTGAGCGGCGGCACGGCGAGGCCGAATTTTTTTGCGCTTTCGCGGGCACCTGCGGCTTTTGGTTCACGCTGCTGCCATTCTGCGAGGGCTTTGAGTCTGAGTTGCTTGCCGAATTCATCGGCGGTGCCCTCGGAGCGATGGATCAATGCGGTGTCATCCGGGGCGGGCAGCCATTTATCTAAATCGCAGTGGCAGGTGCGCTTCCCCTCGTTTGCCAAGACGCGCATGCCGAACCACCAACGGGCGATCAGGGCTGCGGCAATGCCGAGTGCGGAGAAGAAAATGAGGAGACGCCACATGGTGAGGAAATGAAATGTATAGCCTCACTGCGGTATTAGCTCGGGGGCGAGCACTGAATCGAGGACTTCCATGCAGCGTGCATTTTCCGCAGCGGTGCCAATGGAAATGCGTACCCATTCTGGCAGTTTATAGCTACTCATGGCGCGGATGATCACGCCTTGCTTGAGCATTTCGCGGAATACGCGGTCTCCTTCATGTGTCTTCACGAGTAAAAAATTCGCGAAGCTGGGGACGAATTCCAAGCCACGTGCGTTGAATGCATTTTCGAAATAAGCCATGCCTTGCGCATTGGTGGCGCGGGTATTTTCGATGTGATTGGTATCCGTGAGAGCTGCGAGCGCACCAGCCTGAGCGATGGCATTCACGTTAAATGGCTGGCGGGCTTTCTGGAGCAGCGTGGCAATATTCTGCGAGGCGAGACCGTAGCCCACGCGGAGTGCGGCGAGGCCGTGGATCTTAGAAAACGTGCGCAAAACACAGACGTTGCGGCCTTCTCTCACATACTTCAAAGCGTCTGGCGGTGAGTCAGGAAACTCAAAGTATGCCTCATCGAACACAACTATGACATGTTCAGGCACCTTAGCCATGAAGCGATCAATGGCTGCTTGATCGACCATGGTGCCCGTGGGGTTATTCGGATTTGCGATGAAAACTAGGCGGGTGTTCTCATTGATCGCAGCAGCCATGGCATCTAGATCATGGATAAATCCCGGGTCTGGCACTTCGACGTATTTCGCGCCGAAGAGGGTGGCCATGAGTTTGTAAACGACGAAGGCATGCTTGGCTGCGATGAGTTCTGCATCGCGATTGAGAAACGTGTGGCAGAGCAGCTCGATGATCTCGTTTGAGCCATTGCCGAGGACGACATTGGAAATTTCCATGTCGAAGGAGTCGGCGATGGCGCTGCGTAATTTATAACCTCCGCCATCTGGATAGATGTGGGCTTCTTCAAGCGCCTCACGCATAGCGATCTTGGCCAAAGGCGAGGGGCCTAACGGATTTTCATTTGATGCGAGCTTGACGATTTGTGAGGGATCTAGACCGAGCTCACGGGCAGTTTCACTGATCGGCTTACCTGGCTCATAGGCTACGAGATCGCAGATAAATCGGTTTGCATAGTGGTCGATAGTCATCTCTGGAGAAGTAGTAGGTCTGGGAAAGTGAGTGGTCAAATTTTGTCTCAGACTGAGGCGGCTAGCAGTAATTTAAACTCACCGAGTGCCTTTTGATAACTCGCAGAAAGAGATGGATCCGGCAGAAGTGTGGAGCCAGGAGCGGCTTTGCAAAATACTTCTTGGAGAGCGGCAAGCTCGTGGCCACCAGCAGCGGCGGCGATGAGCGCAGCCCCGAGAGCGGCGGAGTTTGAGACATCCAGACGCTCGATAGGGGCTTGGAAAATATCTGCCACGAGCTGGGCGATACCATCGTTTTTCGAGGCACCACCGGTGAGGCGGATGCGCTGGGTTTTGACTTCCATCCATTCTGAGTGGAGTCGCATATTGAGAAATTGGCCTTCTAACAATGCGCGCACTTGGAGGGCGGGCGTGCTGCCTGATTCAAACTCAGGCGTGCCTTTCATGATTGGCCCGGTGAAGTCATGGCGCGGGGTGATTTCAGGCCCGAAGAATGGCAGCATTAAATTCTGCCCAGCGTGGCTGCTCGTGGTAGCGAGGCCATCTCGATCAAATGCAGCCCAATCGAGCCCAAGCCGGTCCCGCAATGCCTCGCGGGCGAGTGAGCCATTGCGAAAACAAATCAGTGACATATAGCCACCTGCTGGATTTCCAAAAACGTGGCCGTAGCCTTGAGGGTCCGTCTTAGGGCTAGGCATGGCGGCAAAAAAGGTGTCGCTCGTGCCTAGCGAGATAACGATATCTCCCGGCGTGGTGGCACCCATGCCGACGAGTGATGCGGGATTATCCCCGGTGAAAAGCGTGGTCTGGCAATCTGCGGAAAACCCATATTTCTCTACAAAGTAGTGTGAAATAGTGCCTTGCACGGTGGAGGCGAGCGCTGGTGGCAGCAGCC
>JAYULG010000209.1:0-3598 GCA_043763755.1 Akkermansiaceae bacterium
GCACTTCCATCGCGGCCTTGGGTATAGGCATAGTTAAAGGTGCACTGCAGCTTGGCAGCGTAGTTATTATTACGGTCCAAGGTCCATGCACCACCATTGCGAGCAAAATTCGCGAATACCGCATCGGCAGGACCATTGCGGTCCTCACAGCAGACGATATAGTCTTTGGAAATTGCGATATTATCAATACTCACTGGGTAGTCCGTCGTGCCTATCGTTCCTGGTGTATAAGTTCCAAGATTTCCAGTAGGCGTAGCACCAGTAAGAGTCCCAACGAGGGCACCTGAATAAACACCGTTCGGATAAATAATTGTATCTGCATTATAGACCACGTTCAAAGTGCCATCACCTGTCGGCATTGTAGGGTTCATTGTCATCTCATAGAGGCGCCCGAGCCGATTTGAAAGGGAGCCGCCAGTTGTTGCAAGGAACATGCTACGAGTCGGCTGGGTAGGGTCGAACTCAGAGTCTTCCACGCGGACAAAGCCGAAACCACCTGCGACATCAGCGGCCGTGGCGAGGGCCGTGGCGTTGAGATTAGCGGCGTTAGGGATTTCAATCCACTTCGTCGGCAGACTGCCCGAGGTGAATGTGCCCTCGTTGTGATGTGCATCGCGTCCAGCAAGCACATAAATTTTACCGTTGGTCAGGCCATTCTTATCAAGCACACTTGTAGAGCGCCGTTGTTTTTGGCCCACATACATATAGATGTAGGAAGGTGCACCTTCGTCTTCCGTGCTGATCACTACGGAGAGAGCATCGCGGCGCGGCTGCACCGTGGTAGTCTCACGAGCAATACGGCCAAGATCTGGTGCGGTGTGCATTTTCCCATCCGCAATGATTACCGTCTGCGAGCCGTTTGCGTCGTAGTTGCCTGAGCTTGATTCTTCATTTGTAAGGAAAAGTGGGCGGTCCATGCCATGTTCAGGACCAGCGAATGAGCCGGAGCAAAAACGCGTAAAAGCCGCAGCATCCCCTTCTTGTGGCGGGCGGGTGCCGAGGATCCCAGCGGCCTGTGTGTTCTCGAGGAAAAGCTCCTTGTGCGCTACAGATCCACTGAGGATACCGCCATCATTGCTCATGACGAAACGTGAAACGAATGCGCCCTTATAGCGAGTCAGGCCAGGAAACGGGCGAGTATTCGTTCCGCTCGTGGTCTCATGAGCGACGAACAAAATGTTTTGGCCCGTCGTGCGGTCTTTATAAATACCCATGGCATCCGGAATGCCGCAAAAGGCAAAATCCGTCGCTCCGGCGGGTGCTGTGCCAGCAGTGATGGGTAAGCGGTCGCCAGTGGTGACGATTGGTTCGAAACTGAAGGTAGCTCCAGCCTTTGCGAGGAGATATGGTTGTTCAGTCGTTTTAATGCCCTGAGCGTGCAGGGAAGATGCCAGCGCAAGGCCGGAGAGTAGGAATGATGTAGTTTTCATGAGTTAGATAATTATAAACGATAGGTGGGGAGAATTGTATTATGAACGGCGGCGGCGGAATAAGGCTAAGATGCCAAGTCCGCCGATCAAAGTGCTAGAAGGCTCCGGCACTGCGACGGTGGCCATTCCGACACCAGTACCAAAGCCACCAAGCGGAGTGGCTGCGCCAGTAATTGTATTAACAGAGTAGAGCCCAGAAGTAATGCCATCCACCGAGAGTGAGGCAAATAAGTTGCCATCCCAATCGACGACCAGACCACCGAATGATGTGACGTTCAGCCCAAGACTGCCGACGTTTGTAAGTTCGCTTGCCGCTGGGAAAAGTGGATTTGTGCTGGTGGACAGACGATCATTGCTTGCATCAATCGCGAATGCAGTGCCAAAGCTAGGATCAATACCAAGACCGAAGATGGTTGGTGAGCCGCCTCCCACATAGGTGAAATTAGGATTCACAGTTGCTGCGCCCACAAGGCTTATTGAGAAGCTCTCAGCGTTATCGCCAGCGTAAACAAAGTTATCATTGAAAGGATCATACGCGAACCCAGCGTTAAAACCTGCTGGGCTGAATCCTGCTGAAACTAAGGATGCTCCGCCACCTAAGTTGATCGTGTAAACGTTCGCATTATTATCGATACCAAATAGCTGGAAAGTGCCGGGTGCCGAGCCGGGCCTGGCGCTGAGATTTAAGATTGAACCATTTGAATTGGGTGTCACACCGTCCGCATCAAACAATCCAGTGATCGTCACGGATGACAGGAAAGTGGAGGGGGAAGATGTATTAAAACTCACTAGCTTATTGTCAGTAGTGACGCCAAATAGCGAAGCTGCGGATGATCCAGTAAGCAGGCCAAGAGAGGCGAGCAAACCTAGTGTAATTGTTTTTTTCATGTGTGTTGTAGAAATAATTATATCGATTGCCGGGGGCGATGCCCTCATTGGACACAACGAAGGATTGCGAAACTTGAGCGGCAGTTTGCTACATTCTCTTTGCAACGAAATTGCCATGTGACGATTTCGTTGGTGACAAATATGTGACGATTTTATTCATACATACTTGGCGTATAAAATGTCCCAGATTGTGAGACACTACGTCACAAGTGTATTGATTAAAATTCCGTGAGTTTAATCCGCCAAAATGCACTCATATTTTCTAAAATCACTTAAGAGTTTGTGTGAACATTTCTTCACATTGAGGGTGCTGGCTTGAGTGCGGCATCGCCAAACACGCACTTTAGTAAATCATTGCTCACCACTCAGCGTTCACTTCCTGAGGAAATGCCCCGCTTATCTAGTACTGTGAATTTCCTAACAATGGCATTTTTAAATTCATTGCGCCGCTTTTGCATCAAACATGCATTTTTACGTGTGGAAATCCTCTTGCCATTGTCAATTCTGGGCGATAGTCCATCGCTCCACGCGGGGTGGAATGCACTCTGTCTGAGAACTCTATGAAGTTAGCGAAACTGCTCAAACCGGACCAAATCATCCTTGATATGAAGGCGGTTGAGCATTGGCCGTCTATCGTTGAATTGGTGGACCGGCTCGTGACAACAGAGCAATTACCACCAACGCAGCAGGAAGAAATGCTTGAAGCCTTCCGCACTCGTGAGGAGCAGGTGAGCACGGGGATCGGCCTCGGGGTGGCGATTCCGCATGCATTTTCGGATCATCTGGATCGAGTGATCGCGGTTTTTGGGAAGTCTCGAGGGGGGATTGATTTCCAATCCCTCGACGATAAGCCAGTCCATATCATTATCCTCTTCATCGTCCCGCGGAAGGAGTACCACATGCATCTTCAGACGCTGGCTGCGATTGCGAAAATGTTCACGAACATCGAAGTCCGGCGCCAGCTTAATGCAGCGGAGAGCTGCGAGGAAATTCTAGCAATTTTCGAGTCGAAGCCAGCACGCGTGGGTGCTTGAGTGCGGCAAACAAATTTTTATGACGCTCCTTCAGCAACTTGAACATCGATTAGCCGCCGCATTGACGGCCACTTTAGGCGAAGCCGCTACGGCGACGGTGACAGTAGCAACGGACTTACGCTTCGGCGATTACCAATCAAATGCGGCAATGGTTTTGGCCAAGCAACGCAAGACGAATCCGCGGGCACTTGCGCAGGAAATTATAGATCGGCTGGATCTAGCAGGTCTCGCTACAGCAGACATTGC
>JAYULG010000210.1:0-1018 GCA_043763755.1 Akkermansiaceae bacterium
AGGCTTCCCCTTCCTTTGATGTGAGTTCCCACTGGATTTCCCTTTGCCAAGCCATGCCCGCTAAAAAGTCCCCCTCTAGAAAGAAAAAAGCCGTAGTTGCGGTGATGCCTGCCAGCGATTGGCGCACCACGGACCAAGATGAGATTCTCCGCCGGGTGCAGCGTGCCCTCGACGAAAAACACTCCGTTTCAAACCTCGCCCCGGAGCATCCCATCTTTTCAAATTTCGCCGTCAGATCTCCCAGCGGCATGGAATATCAAATCGAGATCCGCGATCTCAAGGACCGAGCCTTTTCCTGTACCTGTCCAGACTTTCGCACTGCTGGGCTTGGCACCTGCAAGCATATCGAGGCCACTCTCATCTGGCTAAAGCGCCGATACAAAAGCGATTTCCGCACTGCGGAGATTTCCGGTTCTTCTCGCATCGACTTGGTCCCCGCTGGCGACACGCTTCGCATCGAGCGGAACCTATCCAAGCTACCACCATCTCTCCGCTCACTCGTTGATCCCACCGGATGCCTACTTGAAGAACCAACCGTGGCACTCGCCAAGCTCCGCCGCCACGCAGGCATTCGTGTCTCGCAGGATGTCGAAAATTTTCTCGAATCCCGCCATCGTGCCGATGAGCGCATCACTCTCCGGCGCGATTATGAAACTGGAGTCGTAGAGGGCCGCCATCCAGAGCACGTCACTCTTTGCCCGCTCTATCCTTACCAGCGCGAAGGCATGCTTCACCTCGCCTTCGCCGAGCGCGCACTTCTGGCCGATGAAATGGGCCTTGGTAAAACCATCCAAGCCATCGCCGCATGCGCCCTGCTACATCATTTGGGAAAGGCGACACGCGTTCTCATCGTCACCCCAGCCTCGCTCAAGGCGGAGTGGGAGGAGCAAATCCGCAAATTCACCACGCTCACCCAGCGCATCGTCTTCGGCCCGAGATCCGTCCGTGCGAAATACTATGCAGAAAGTAATCCACCCTTCTTCACCATCGTAAACTACGAGCAAGTCGTCTCCGATAG
>JAYULG010000212.1:0-12757 GCA_043763755.1 Akkermansiaceae bacterium
CTCAGCGATTGAACTCCCTTTGGCTGGTGTCGGGTGAAATTTGCCGGACTTTCCGCAGGCACTGGCCACAATCCGGTTTTGCTTCATTCTTCACTTTACCACTTATTGGGAAAAGATCGCCTACATCTAACTAAATACTCCAACGCCTTGCCCACCTCCGAGCGTTGTTTGATTCAGCCCGGCCCCACCGGGCATCACCGCTGCGCGGCCCGTCCCGTTCGTTCCTGTCTAATCCGCCTACAAGCCTTCGGCGGATTTAGCTCAACCAAGGAAAGTCCTATCAATATGCAAAGGCAGACTTTCGGAGAGATTTCAGTAAGGAATGCGACGCGCTCCTGCGATGTCCTGATTAGTTTGATGGACTTAAGGCTTTCCCGACAAGCCACCATTTGAAATAGATCCTTGGTTTTGCGACGCTACGTTTCCATTCTCCTGCTGTTAAGTGTCCTTTTGCTAGGAATTTCTCCAGTAGCGGCCGCGAATAGACACGCCCATGTCCAAGCCCACAACCGCACCCACAAGACCGCAGCATGAGTCACGACAGAACCCGAGTGGATTTGATCAGGTCGAACGGGTCGATACGCACCACGCAACGCCAACTCCACATACAAACAAGGTAACTGGTCAGGACGTCCCGACGCACACACACGACAAGACAGTCCCCGGAGAGGTGAGGCCTGCAACGCCCGAAGAATTACCTAAGTAAGGAGCTTACGATGAGTCACTCGATAGTAGTTGTTTTTGATCCCGGTTTTGGTGAAAGGTTATAGGTCCTCACCGCTGAATTTCATGTCTGGTTCACTTCTTCGGAACTCAATAATGAAGCTATTAAAAATCACATGGCACGAAGGTGCCAGCAGGGAATGAACCCGTTGGCGCATGGAGTAACTAAATTTGATGGGACTGAATTAACCCCCGACTTGTTGGAAAGTATTTGGGATCATCATGGGGAATTTGCTCATGATCCTCCTTTGTCCAGGATGAAGATAATTGGCCTCAATTTGGACAAGCAATTGACTGACCTTCTCGAAGAATACGACCTTGAAATGTGTTCACCTGGAATCACTGGTGGATTTGATGTTGTTGTAAGAGAAATGAAGTGAAGCACCGCTCTTGAATCACGCCGTATCCATCTTCCAGATGCTGATGATTTCCTTGCTCATAGGGATTTCTCAAGTATCTGCCGCCTCCAACCCTGCCGCCCAAAATCCGCACTATGGGAATTTTTTGCTTCGGGAATCCGAAGTATCCAGCCTTTACCCCTCCGAAATCCCCGAAGGTAAAAGGGATTGTGCCGGAAACTACTACGACTACGCGTCGGGTCGCCCACTCATTGATTAGATTGATAACCATGGCCGCTTGCACCTATTAAGCCTCCGTTTAATAAAATTAAGTTCTAGCTATCTACATGACACGCCATGAGGATGCCGGATGATGAAAGTTAATCCCTCAGGGCCGATCGTTTGTGGCACCGATTTTTCTGAAAATGCCCGACAAGCTGCGGACATCGCCGCTGTTCTCGCTGTCCGTCTGGGTTCTCCGTTGTTGCTCGTACATGCGCATTTCACGGTAATCCAGACACTCATCCCAGGGGCAAGCGGCATTGTCCCACAAATGCAGGAGTGCTTACGAATTGAAGCTGAGCGCCTGCGGGAAAAGGGTGCAATCGTCGAAGAGATTTTCACTGAAGGAACGCCGAGCGATGTCCTTAGAGATCTCGCAAGCGAGAGAAACGCGCGTCTGGTCATCGTCTCCTCGCTCGGACATCATGGTTTCTCGCATTGGCTAATCGGGAGTGTGGCGGAGCGCACCGCAGAATCGTCACCCGTGCCCACCTTGGTCGTGCGTGAGTCTGCTCCATTTGAAAAATGGGCGAGTGGCGAGAAAGCGTTGCAAGTTCTGGTGGCGGTGGATTTTAGCTCAAGTTCGGATGCGGCCCTCCGCTGGGTGGGAGAGCTAGAGAGCATTGGCCCGTGTGAAGTGACTGCGGCCTTCGTGGGCTGGCCACCTGAGGAAGCAACGAGACTCGGTATCCCAGACTACTTGGAAATGGGCGGTAGCTTGGCAGAAATGACCGACGTGTTAGAACGAAACACCAGCAAAACGAAGGCCATTCTAGAGCGCGATTTACGGGAAAAAGCAATACGTCTGCTGGGCCATGAGAATGTGCAAATTCGTGTCTGTAGAAATTGGGGCCGCGCAGATCATCCTCTTTTGTGCGTTGCGATGGAAACGAAAGCAGACCTGATCGTGGTAGGCACTCATCAGAGGCATGGATTGAACTGGCTCCGCGAAGGATCTATTTCCCGGGGTGTTCTGAAAAATGCGACAATGAGTGTGGCTTGTATTCCCAAACCTACCGTCTCGAAAATAGTAGGCCCGCGCACGCAGAAGTGTCTACGGGTGCTGGTAGCCGTGGATCTCGACGAACCACACGGCTTTGCGGCAGCCTATGCCTACTCGATCATCAATCCGGGCGGGACCGTGCGTCTCGTTCACAACTATGTCCCTTCACTGAATCTATTACGCCCTAACGATAGCGGGCAGCGCACTGCAGATTTTGAAAACAAGCTACGAGCACTCATTCCGGAGACATCTGAGAAATCAAATGTCACCACCGAGGTGGAAGTGACTGAAGGATGGGAAACAGCCGAGGCGATTTGCACTGCCGCAGAGCGTTTTGGCGCAGACATCCTCTGCATCGGCAGCCACACCCGCCCTGGTTTTACTGCCAAGGTGCTCGGCTCCGTAGCGCTCGCTGTGCTGCAAAATAGCCGCCGCCCAGTCCTGATTGTCTGGCCTCCCACTGCGTGAATGATCGATGGGAAAACCACATCACCCAGCATCCGCCATACAATCGCCGTGCTTGGCGCGGGAAATATCGGCACGGCCCTAGCCCACTCACTCGTTGGAAACGGCCACGATATCGCGCTTTGGGATTATTTCCCGGAGGTAGTGGAGGACATCCGCCAAAACCGCAGCAATTGCCGCTTTTTACCAGGCATCTTACTTCATGAAAACATCCGGCCATGTGCCAGCCCAGTAGAGTGCGTGGCAGGCGCGAGTCTAATCGTGCTGTGCATGCCATCCGCCTTCGTGGGAAGCACACTTACGCCGTTAATCTCAGTGCTGGAAACGGGTGCCATCTTGCTGAACGTGGCAAAAGGCTTCGCGCCGGATGGCTACGAATTGATTCCGAGTTTTCTAAATCGGCTGGCACCTGAGCATTCCTGCGTGCAATTGGCCGGACCCATGATCGCCAATGAACTGATGCGTGGCGTGACCGCCTACATCACACTCGCAGGCGGGAATTCGGCTGCTGCCACGCAAGTTGCGGCGATGTTTTCGGGGTCCATGTTCGTCCCCACCACCACGGATGATGTAGCCGGGGCCGCGCTCGGTGGAATATTGAAAAATGTATATGCCATCCTCCTTGGCTGCGCCGAAACACTCAGCGGCAGTGCCCACAATCTGGAAGCCGCCGCAGTCACGGCCTGTCTAGATGAGATGGTGAAAATCGCGGGTGCCTCCGGCGGGCGCGCCTCAACCATATACGGCCTTGCGGGCCTCGGAGACCTAGTGGCTACCGGATTTTCCCACGATAGCCATAACCGGAAGTTCGGCCAAATGCTCGCGGTGGGAAAAACAAGCAAAGCCATCAAGCAGAAAACTGGCTGGCTTCCAGAAGGTGCGCGAGCCGCAGCCATTGTAGGCAAACTCGCTCGTGAAAAGCGAGTGGCCGCGCCGCTCGTGGAATGGGTTGCCACAATCATAGAGGGCACGGCTCCATCATTGGAAAATCTAGCGCTCGCATTGCGCACCTCTCACTTTTCAGAAGACCTCCCATCATGAAAAATCTAGCTCAGGAGAATTGGCACGCATTGCCAGTAGCCGAGGTCTCCACCGCGCTTGAGAGCACGCTGGAAGCGGGCTTGCCGCAGGCCGAAGCCACAGCGCGGCTACACCAGTTTGGGCAAAATGAGATGACCGCGCAGAAGCGCACTAGCCCGTGGCTACGCTTCTTCCTCCAATTTCATCAGCCACTCATTTACATCCTTCTCGCCTCCACAGGAATAGCCGCAGCGCTGGGTGAATGGGTGGATGCAAGCGTCATTTTCAGCGTCGCCTTCATCAATGCCATTGTTGGCCATTTACAGGAAACTAAGGCCGAGAAAGCCATCGAAGCGCTGGCAAAAATGGTCCTCACCGAGGCCACCGTGCGGCGCGGCGGCGAGAAGCTCAGGCTTCCCTCCGCGCAACTCGTCCCGGGCGATGTAGTCTTGCTCCAATCTGGCGACCGCGTCCCAGCCGATCTGCGCCTACTTCTACTGCGTGGCTTAAATATCGAGGAAGCAGCACTCACTGGTGAATCGTTGCCTACCGAAAAGCAAATCGAGACACTCCCCGCAGACACCATTCTCGCTGATCGCACAAACCTCGCCTTCACTGGCACCCTCGTCACCTCTGGCCAAGGCGAGGGCATCGTTTACGCCACTGGCAATCAAACCGAAATGGGCCGCATTGCTGGGATGATCAACCTTGCCGACAATTTACAAACACCGCTTACCCGCAAAATCGCACAATTCAGCCGCCTTTTACTCTATGTGATTCTCAGTCTCGCGACGCTGATTTTCATCGCCGGAATTTTACGAGGAAAACCGTGGCCGGAAATGTTTATCGCAGCGATCGCATTGGCAGTCGGCGCGATTCCCGAAGGGCTCCCCGCAGTGGTGACCATCACGCTGGCCATCGGCGTGAGCCGCATGGCCCGCCAACAAACAATCATCCGCAAATTGCCCGCCGTAGAAACGCTAGGCAGCACCACCGTCATCTGCTCAGACAAGACTGGCACGCTCACGCAAAACCAAATGACGGTGCAGGAAATCTACGCCGGAGGGCGGCTCTATCACCTCTCTGGCAGCGGCTACGAGGCGGAGGGCAAAATTCATTTTAAGCAAGCGCCCGTCGTTGTCAGGGAAAACGTCGCACTCGTCGAAACGCTCGGCGCGGGTTTGTTGTGCAATGACTCACAGCTCGTTCGCAATGACCAAGGCCAGAACACTGTGCTAGGCGATCCCACCGAAGCGGCACTCATCGTGGCCGCGCAGAAAGGCGGTCTAGAAGAAGGTGAAATGAGCGAACGCCTACCACGGATTGAGACAATCCCCTTTGAATCAGAACACCGCTACATGGCTACGCTCCACGGAAACGAGGACGCACCAAAGATCATTTACATCAAAGGCGCAGTGGAAGTGCTGCTCGGAAACTGCACGCAAGCGCTCGACGATGATGGCAAGCTGGCGCCGCTCGATGGCCCGCTTGTGCTCCGCCATGCCGAAGAAATGGCCACTCGCGGTTTACGTGTCCTCGCATTCGCCAGGCGGGAAATGCCAATGGCGCACGAAGGCCTCGCGCACGACCACATCGCAGCCGGGCTCACGTTTTTAGGCCTCCAAGGCAAGCTCGATCCGCCACGCCCTGAAGTCATCGCAGCAATCGCCAAGTGCCGTGCCGCTGGCATCCAGGTCAAGATGATCACCGGCGATCACGTTCTCACCGCCACCGCCATCGCCGCACAAATCGGGTTAGAAAATGGCAAAGACATTCGCGGTCTCACTGGCCGAGATTTAGAAAAACTCACTGATGAAAAACTCGCAGATGCCGCTGAGCACACATCAGTTTTCGCTCGCGTGGCACCCGAGCAAAAACTCCGCCTCGTCAAAGCCCTGCAGTCCCGCGGCCACGTCGTCGCCATGACTGGCGATGGTGTCAACGATGCACCTGCCCTCAAGCAAGCGGACATCGGAATCGCCATGGGTATCACAGGCACGGATGTTTCAAAAAAAGCTGCCGACATGATTCTAACGGATGATAACTTTGCCTCCATCGAGGCCGCAGTGGAAGAGGGCCGCAGCGTGTTTGATAACCTCACCAAGTTCATTCTCTGGATCCTCCCAACGAGCGCCGGGGTTTCACTAATCCTTCTTCTGGCAATTGTCATGGGCATCACCCTTCCAATGCTACCCACGCAATTGTTATGGATCAATCTCATCACCGCTCTCTTTCTCGGCCTGACGCTGGTCTTTGAGCCGAAAGAAACCGATATCATGCAGCGTCCTCCGCGCGATCCCAAGAGACCATTGCTCACTTTTCCACTGCTCATGCGCACTGGCTTAGTGACACTCATTTCGACTATCGGCGCATTCGGCATCTTCGCCTGGGAGAACGAAGCAATGGGCACCAATCTCGAACAAACACGCACCGCCGTCGTCAACGTCATCGTCATGGTCCAGACATTCTACCTGCTCAACTGCCGCAGCCGCACGCAGTCCATTTTTTCCATCGGTCTCTTCTCAAATCGCTGGCTCTTGGCAGGCATCGCCATTACCTGGCTGGCCCAGCTCGCCTTTACTTATCTACCATTGCTCAATCGCCTTTTCCACACCGCCCCCATTCGCGCCGAGTCGTGGCTCTACATCATTGCCATCGGCCTCGTCACCTTCGCCGCCGTAGAGCTGGAAAAATGGCTGCGGCACGGTCCTAAAAAATCTTAAAAATTCTGGGATATCTGGCGTATGCAGGATGAGTATAAAAAATGTTCGACATGATTAAGGCTTGTTGACCTGAAATCTTAGTGTGACGAAAAGAAGCTAGCTAAGCAAAGAAAACTGCACGATGAATTTCGATGGACACTCGCCAAAGTGCAGTCTGCTACTCCCAAGCGTGAAAGACGGCCCGGTAATCCCGCGCGACTAATGCTTAAAAATGACTATCTCGGCCATAGGCTCTCGGGGTTGTTAAATTTTGTCCAACAGTACATCCGCGGCCTCAGAACTGCGAAACATCTCGAACGCGTGCTGAAAGATGTCCGCACGAGACTAGTGAGCTAAGCAAGGCATGGTAAAAGTAGGCGATAAATGGCAGAGCAGACCGATACGTGTGGTGAAAGTGGAAATTGATGGCAAGGAACTATTATGGGCCACCGATCTGGAAATTGAAACGGAATTGCTCGCGCTAATCTACCGCTATCGCTGGCAGCTCGAACTATATTTAAGTAGATGAAAAGGATCCTCACCAACCGTCATCTGATCGCGGAATTACCCACAGGTGGGGCCATCCAGACCTACAGCGCGCTCATCGCGGCACTGATGTTGTAATTGCTTATCGGCGAGCGTCTCTCCAAGCATCCGATAGATTTAAATCCTCTCTATGATAGGTTACGCAGCGCTAGAGGAAGTCATTATTGTGTTAGCCATTAAAAAATTAACTCTGTGGTTTCTACGGTGAATTTGCCGCCAAGGCTTTTCCAAGGGCGACGCATAGTCTGATTGCATAGCCATATCAGCAACGCCCCGGAGAAGTGTATTAGGTTTTCAAATTAATAGACGTATTAACTTATTTAGACCACCGATTCAAATGCAGACGTGATTATGAGTATACATTTGTAGACGCACATTAAATTATAGTACACACGAACAATCTATTTTTGAAGTTGACTCCTCACTGTTGTTAGGATTCCGGAGGGATGTAATCCCTATCTGCGTATTGTTTTATTCTGCTTCTCTCGCACTATCTCAACGAACATTTCGAGGGTCCAAAGTTGCTTTCTTTCGATGGGCGGATAGGAAATTTGAACCGTCTCGGGAACGACAAGCTGAAGATGATGAGACCGCATCTGTTCGAGCTGGTCGGTCGAAATGGAAGGTTGCATCGTCACTAGGTGTTTTTCCCGCACACGCACTCCTTCTGCAAGAACTTGGCGCCATCGATCCTTACATGATGTTTTGGCCCCAAGCACTGTGAGAAGTTCGACTGGAAACTCGTGGTCGAGATAGCTTTGTTTGCTAGGGAAAAGGAAGTCAGGCTTAGCCTTAGCCTCAAGAGTCACCCCTTTTTCAAAGAAAAGACTTTGCTCACGAAAGATTTCGGCTAAGCGATTCTCAAACGCGAGTCCTGCACGGGCCTTACGACGATTGTTAACGGACAGAGAATAGTGGACAAATTCATCGACATCCGCGAATTGCTGTTCAAGCCGTTTACTAACAATGTGGCGTTCGAGCACTCGGAATGCAAATTCCTCTCGCTCCATCCAAGACATAATTGCTTTATCCACTCCGTCGAGCGCCGTAACATGTGATAACTCCTTACGAACAAACTTCCCGAAGTTTGCACTAGAAGGAAATTTTCCCCCAAAAAGTTCAAGCATCCTATCAAGCATTGAATCGTCTTTTACTGTAATTTCGATCCCTACGGCCTCTAAGATGCGCGCGCGCGTCATGTCTACAATTTGAGTATCATCCACAACTGCGGTTACAAATTGAGGTTCCCGTTCTGCGGTAATACCAAATAGCCATCTAAGTTGATTGTCGCTCGTTGATCCTGGGGGTGCTGCGAAGACAGTGGCCGAACTGATATCCCCCGAGAAAGCAATAACCAACGAGTCCCCAGCTCTTGCCCTTCCTTCTCTCCCGATGACTTCATTATCTGAATAATATAAGCGCCACTCAGTGCGAGTTTTATGATTAGCTCGGGAATCATACCAACTCATGTTGCCTTCATCCTCTCCCAGCTCCTCTTCGTCGTCGGAGAAATAGATGAAGCGGGTGGGAATGCCATTTGCCTCGTTACTTTTGCGTGCTCTTTCGCCAAGAATTGTTCGTAGCCCCGGACTGGAATTGAACTCATGCCCATTCGACGCGTTGGGATCGACTTCTACCGCTGTAAGTTGTTTCCATGCGAAGCACGAGAATACCTTGGAGAGTTGCCCAAAGCTCATGAATTTTCGTGTGACAATTTAGATTTCCCCGACGCATATTGAACATCTTTTCGTTGAGGAAACGTAACCGTCGTCTCATTTTCATGCTCCTCGTGAAGAACTAAATCTGCGGAAGAATCGGCGGGGCGATTCAATGTCTCGACAACAGCCTCTGCTATACGCTCAACGACGGGAACCACTACGGAGTTTCCGAACTGTCGATATGCCTGAGTGTCCGAAACGGTGATCTTATATGAGTCTGGATAACCCATAAGTCGCGCACATTCTCTTGGTGTGAGTCTCCGCGGATTCTTTCCTGAACCCTGATCAATTAGAATTTCCGAGCCGTCCTTATGGTAGCGCGCACTAAGGGTTCGTGCCGTATCCTTTCCCGAAACAAGCCCAAATCCAAAACCATTTCCTGCCGCCTTGTGTTTAGCTGCGTAGTTCTGGAGGTATTCCCAAAGATGGTCTGTGAGTGTATATTTGGGATCCGGCTTTTTTTCGAGAATAGTCTCCAGTTTTGGTCCTCCGTCGGGGAAGACCGGGAACTCGAAGCTGCGCGGTTCTCGGAAGCCGACAAGAAAAATGCGCTCACGATTTTGAGGAACGACACTCTTGCCGTTGATGATTTTAGTCTGAACCGTATATCGGAGGTCGTTAGTGAGCGTTTCGTAAATAACCCGAAATGTATTGCCCTTATCGTGGTTTCGTAAGTTTTTCACGTTTTCTAAAACGAATGCAATTGGTCGATGGAAGTCGATGATTTCCGCGATTGCAAAAAACAGATTGCCTTGTTTCGCATCATCGAAACCATGGGCTCTTCCAAGACTGTTCTTTTTTGAAACTCCAGCAATGCTAAAGGGCTGACAAGGAAACCCACCGCAGAGTATGTCATGGGCTGGTATATCAGCTACCGCAATGGTGTTAATATCCCCCTGTGGTTTTTCACCGTAGTTCGCCTCGTAGGCTTGCTGGCTAAATTGGTCATAATCTGAGGAAAAAACGCACTTTGCACCCTGTTTCTCAAACGCAATGCGGAAGCCGCCTATACCGCAAAAAAGATCGATGAAGCGAAGTTGTTTTTTGATGTATCCAACTGGTTTCTTCTTGGGCAAGGACACGGGGATTTTGTGGCCGAACATTTTCTCTGGCAATTGCGTGCAATCTGCGGCGTGTCTATTTTTTTTCCCGAGCATCGAAGTAGGTCTCCCACAAAGAAACGGCGAGACGGGCGCATTGTCGAGAGTGGTTGCAAAATACTATGACCTAGGATGTGCATCCTCCCACCTGAAAAGCTACAAAACCAAAGCAGACACAAACAACTATTTAATATCCGCATCAAGCTGCGGATGGAAGCCGTGAAGGAACATCGTTTGAGATTAGCGGGATTAATCGAGCCGTCTTAACTCTACCACAGGCAGATTGCACTAATTTCTAAGTGAATAAAAAGCACCCTCGGCAACCGTCAGCTAGTAGCAGAATCACCCGCATGAGTCGCCATTCAGAGTTACAATTCCCTCATCAGAACTGCTGTTGCAATCGCTCACCGGCAAGCGCCCCTCCAAGCTGCCATGGAGTTGATTCTGTTTGATCTGATGGTTCGTGCGTAAATGGAGCCAGTCATTATCTGCTCAGGTGTCGAAGAATCAACCAAGTGCGATTGGTGCTGATTGACAATTGAAACTCTTCCCATTGCGCCGCATGTCGTAATCACGTGCCAACACCCAAAACCCTACTGCGCAAATCGCGCTAAGTTCTCACTTATAATGGACGTAAGGCATATTTAAACCACTTGCTTTTCTAGATGATGATATTTGCCGCATGAGTACCTATAAAAAAAGGGCCGCCCGTTAGAGCGACCCTTTGGAGTGAAAATGTTTAAGCCGTTTGTGAAGAGGCGGCTAGGCGCTTAACCTCACGCATTAGGCGGCGCGTTTCATCCTGCCATGCGTTGAGTTTTTCACGTGAGAGCTGCACGCGGTCTGCCACGGATTTTTCGAGTTCATGGTAGTTTGCGGTGAGTTTGTCTGCCATTTCGTGCATTGCTTCGAGCGCACGTTGCGCGGGGGTGTGTGGCAAGTCCTTGAGTTCCGCAAGATGGGATTGCATTTTGCGGCGGGCTTCACCCATTTCCGCGAGTAGGATTCTGCCGTCTGGCACACGGCGTAGGCCATCGGCTAGGCCAAACTTTGAGAGCGTCCAGATGGTCCATTTGCTTGGGTCCCACTGCCATGGTTTCACACCATTGCGGTAGTCGTGTTGGAATTCGTGGTGATAGTTATGATAGCCCTCGCCAAAGGTTAGAAAAGCCATCACTGCACTGTCGCGTGCGCTGTGGCTCGTGGAATACGGCTGGCGGCCCACGGTGTGACAAAGTGAATTGATGAAAAAAGTGCAGTGCTGCGCGACTACGATGCGGGCAACACCTGCAATGAGGAAGCCACCGAGCGCACCCGTCCACGGCGGCATACCCATGGACATATTCCAAAAATATCCGAGCACGGATGGGATCAGCAAGCCCACGACAAGACCAATCCAATGCACGTGTTTATGCTGCCACATCACGAGCTTGTCTTTTCGCAGGTCCGCCACGTTGTCCATGGGCGGCTCAGGATCGAGCTTGAAAAGCAGCCAGCCAATATGTGCCCAGAAGAATCCTTTGGAAATATCGTAAGGGTCTTCATCATGGTCCACATGCTTATGGTGGCGGCGGTGATCAGATGCCCAGTTTAAACACGAGTTCTCAAATGCACAGGCACCGAAGATGAGGGTGAATAGTTTTACGGGAAGCTTCGCCTTAAATGATAAGTGCGAAAATAACCGATGGTAGCCTACCGTGATACTCATCATCGTGGCGGTGACGTAAAAGAAAAACATGCCAAACTGGAACCAGTCCAAGCCGAATTTCAGAAGGTAAATGGGAACCCCAATCAGAGCGATCAGAGCAGTGCCGATAAGGAATGAGCTGGTGATCCAGTTCACACGTTCAAATGGGATGCGATACATGTTTTTTTCGTTTGAATGCTTAAGGCGGCCGGATGTTTAACCGAACGAACAATCCGTGATTGAATTGATAGCCGAAAGCTCAATGCCGATAGTCGATTTACCCGATCCAAGCAAGCCCGCCTTTTTTATTTTCTTGGCGGGTTCTCTCTTGACAACTCCTACCCCATCGCGCATCTACCGCCCCCCGACAAATCTGCGGAACCAATAACAATCAAAACAAACATCATCGCATGCGTGGAGTGACCATGAAAAAAGGAGAGCCAGTCGATCGTGCTCTCAAGCGTCTAAAAACGAAGCTCGATAGCGAGGGCATCCTCGAAGAAATGCGCCGCCGCCGCGCTTTTGAAACACCTACTGAGCGCAAGCAACGCAAGCTGCGTTCTGCCTCAAAGCGCAACAAAATCCGTTGGCGCTACTCGAGTGGTCCTACCATGGACACCTCGGACACGATCGATTAATTTTCCTCGGTTCTCGCAGATTTTGAAATAAAACGGATGCCACACAGCATCCGTTTTTTTTCGCCTGAGAATTGGCAGGTGATTTTTTGTTTCCACAATCCGCGCCGTGGCCAAGACTCGGGCCAATGATTGAGCGCGTTTTTCTAGGTTGGCAGCAACCATTTTCCCCTTTGGCTGTCCAATGGCTGCTATCTCAGCCTAGGGCGGAGCTCGCGCGGATGCTCATTGTGGTGCCCACCGCACAAAGTGGCCGCCGCCTCCACGAAGGAATGCTCGCCCGTGCAGGCGCACTTCTTGCACCGAAGACATGCACACCCGGGACGTTTTTAGATATTGATGCACCAGACCTTGCTGCGGAATGGGTGGATCAACTCGCGTGGCTGGAGACTCTTGAAAATGTCTCAGACTGGGAGCCCCTCTCCGCACTATTTCCGGCAAAACCAGATGCCAGCAGCGAGTGGGCCAGCAGCCTTGCCCGCGAAATGATCCACCTGCGGCGCACACTCCAGCAGAACGGACTCACACTCAAGACCGC
>JAYULG010000213.1:0-3522 GCA_043763755.1 Akkermansiaceae bacterium
GAGGCGACAATAAGGTCGCCGCCCCGCAGCTCGAAAGCCCCCATGTCCGACCACCACGAATCCAAAACCACCGCCCCATTCTGTGGCTGCGAACATCCCCACGATGAGAACCCGCTTCCCCAAGGCATACTCGTCACGCTTTCCGGTATTCTCACGGGTATCGGCCTAGTCATCGGTTGGTTAAACATCGGTCCCGACTGGCTACAAATCGCCGCATTCGCCATTGCCACGCTGGCGGGTGGCCTACTCGTATTTCCCGCAGCATGGAAAGCGCTGCTCGCAAAGCGGCTAGACATGAACGTGCTCATGACTGTGGCCGTAGCGGGCGCGTGGATCATCGGCGAGGGCGCAGAAGCCGCCGCTGTAGTGTTTCTATTTTCTCTCTCCGAGCTCCTTGAATCATGGGCCGCCACTCGCGCACGCCGTGCAGTGCAGGCCCTGTTGGAACTTTCCCCACCCACCGCCATCGTCATTGGAACGGATGGCATGGAGCGGGAAACACCCGTCGCAGAAGTGGCCATCGGCGCGGAAATCCGCATCAAAAGCGGCAGCCGCATCCCGCTGGATGGCGAGGTGATTTCTGGGAATTCCTCCGTCGATCAAGCACCCATCACCGGCGAGTCAATACCAGTCGATAAGGCATCAGGCGATCCCGTCTTCGCAGGCACCGTCAATCAAGAAGGCTCGCTCACCGTCCGCGCCACCAAGGCCGCTGGAGATTCCACCCTCGCACGGATCATCCAGCTCGTCGGTGAGGCAGAGGAACAAAAGCCGCCGACGCAGCGTTGGGTGGATCGCTTCGCTGCAATCTATACGCCTACGGTTTTCATCGCGGCGATTCTCGTCGCCGTCATCCCGCCACTGCTGATGGGACAAGCGTGGAATCCCTGGGTTTACCGTTCGCTCGTTTTGCTGGTCATCGCTTGTCCATGCGCACTGGTCATCGCCACACCGGTGAGTATTGTTTCCGGCCTCACCGCGCTCGCCCGCAGGGGAGTGCTTGTGAAAGGCGGAGTCTATCTGGAGGCGGTAGGAAAACTCCGTGCCCTCGCCGTCGATAAGACCGGCACCATCACCCAGGGCAAACCGCAGGTTACCGGCATCACGGCTGTTGGAGAATTGTCTGAAGAGGAAATTCTCCGTTTTGCCGCCTCCATCAACAGCCACTCCGAGCATCCGCTCGCCGTCGCCATTGTGGACGCCGCACACTCGCGCAACCTCAATTTCGAACCCGCCACAGACTATCTATCGGTTACCGGCCAGGGA
This sequence comes from Akkermansiaceae bacterium, assembly GCA_043763755.1. GTDB lineage: Bacteria > Verrucomicrobiota > Verrucomicrobiia > Verrucomicrobiales > Akkermansiaceae > Luteolibacter. The sequence goes on from JAYULG010000213.1 coordinate 1,267, forward strand.
GCACGGGCCACCATCGGCGGTCACCCGCATTTCATCGGTAATCATCGGATGGCCCATGAAGCGGGTGTCTGCACTCCCGAGATCGAGGCGATTCTGACAGGCATCGAAGCGAAGGGCCAATCCCTCGCGATCCTTGGTCGTGCTCCGCATGAAGGATGCACGGGCAAAATCCTCGGCATCATCGCCATCGCCGATACGCTGCGCCCCGAGGTGACTGAAGCGCTTCGTCTCATCCACGCCGCAGGTATCGAAAAAGTCATCATGCTCAGCGGCGATAATCAGCGCACCGCATCCGCCTTCGCAAAACAAGCCGGCATCGACGAAGCCATCGGCGATCTCATGCCGGATCAAAAGGTTGAATACATCCGCAAACTCGTCAGCCAATACACCCACGTCGGCATGGTAGGCGACGGCGTGAACGACGCGCCCGCCCTGGCCATCGCCAGCGTCGGCTTTGCGATGGGTGCCATCGGCAGCGATACCGCCATCGAGACTGCGGACATCGCACTGATGCAGGATGATCTTACGAAAGTCGCCGAGACCATCATTCTCGGCCGCCGCACTCTGCGCATCATCCGTTTTAACGTCGCCTTCGCCCTCGCGATCAAGGCCGTTTTCCTGACCCTTGCATTCCTCGGCATCGCTGGACTCTGGCTCGCCATCTTAGCCGATACGGGTGCGACGCTGCTGGTCATTCTGAACTCACTGCGGCTTCTCGCAAACTTCTCCAAAAAATAAAGAAGCGATTCACTCTACACCAGTCTTCGGCGAGGGCGCCAAAGACAACACGCGGGGGCGCGTTTGCTCCCCATCAATTTACCAAATCCCTTGTTCCACTAGCTGCTTGCGCGCGGCTTCTGCCCAGCCTCGGTTCGCTGCAGGAGAGGCGGGTGATGGATGCAAAATTTTCCCGATCTGCGCATGGCATTGGATTGCCCCTGCGGCGCGGCGCATGCGTTCTTCTGCGAAGCCTCCCACACCGATGAGAAAAGCGGGCTTGAGCAGCGCGATGACTTCTTGCAAGTGCGCGATGCAGGCTGCTTCCACGGGAGCCATCTCGGCGGCGGAAATTTTGTCTGGTGTGAGGTTTGCACCCGTCGCACTCATCCAGACCAGAGGGCAATAATTTAAGACAAAATGGTCTTTGAAAAACGCATCTGCCGTGCCGAAGCGTTGCGAAAAAAGCCCCCATAGCCGCCGCCCGCTGACTTCGGAACGCTGACAAGCGAAGCCCTCGATCGGGCGCTTCGGGTGCTCGTGCTGCGGCTTCCCGATGGGTTTTTCAATGCCCATCCAGTCTCGCACGGCGGCCACCTCACCGAAGGGCACACCCGTTTGCGCCATGCCAAATGGCCCGGGATTCATCCCGAGAAAAACCACACGTTTTTTACCCCTTCCGAAGCGCGCGAGGTATTCATGGTGCGCCTCCCATGTGTAGTCCAGCGTGTGATAGACACAGGCCACCGGAGACGAGAAATCAAAGGGTCTGAGCACTTCTGCGAGTCTCAGGGTAGAGGCGATCAACTGCTTCATAGGCGCTTCCAAGCGAGCAACAGCACCACTAGTGAAATCGGTAAATACAGCAGCGTGAAAAGGAACAACTTCCTTGCTGAAGCCCGCTCACCGTTTTTTGAAAATTTCAAGGCTAGCACCACCATGCAGATGGCCAGCAAAGGTCCCACGATGGTCCATAATAGATTCGTGAAACCGATCCATCCGGGCAGCAATGAAAACACCGCGAGGCACAGCGCAAACATTGCCGCAAGCATGCCACTTTTCCTGCCTGTGAGATCACCGTTGGACCACATTTTATAGCCTACGGATTCATATTCCTCGCGGCATAGCCAATTGATGGCGATGAAGTGCGGGAGCTGCCAAAAAAACAACAGTCCAAACAAAAACCACGCCTCCCAGCCGATCTGGCCGCCGCCACCCACCCAGCCGATCACTGGCGGGATCGCCCCAGGTATCGCCCCTATCAGGGTATTGGTAGAACTCACCCGCTTGAGAGGTGTATAAACAAAGACATAGATTGCCACAGTGGCCGCCGTGAGATACGCAGCGAGATTTCCTACCAGCACTGCGAGGTGGATGATGCCGATGGCAGATAGCACCCAGCCGATGCCAAAAGCAAACAGCGGATCCATGCGCCGGGTGGGCAGCGGGCGATTCGCCGTGCGCTTCATCCGCGCGTCCAGATCCACCTCCATGAGTTGATTAAATGCAGACGATCCGAAGGCTGCCAACGCCGTGCCG
>JAYULG010000214.1:0-3501 GCA_043763755.1 Akkermansiaceae bacterium
ATAGTGACGAGAATTTTACCGATGAGAGAGATGTTTTTCATAAATAGTGAGATTGGTTAGATTATTTGACGGAGGTGGCGAGTGCTTCTTCGAGGCGGCCGCCAAGTGCGCCTTCGAGTTCGGCGCGGGCTTCGAGGGCGAGGTTGCTGAGTTCGAAGGCGCGCATGCGTGCTTGGGTCAGGCGGTTGATGATCGGTTGAATCTGTGAGATCCCGCCTTGCCCTTTCGCCATCGAGTCTTGGGCTTGGGAGAGCGCGGTTTCAAACAACGGCACAACTTCCGAGCGGTAGCGACTGGCGCTCTGCTCAGCGGTAACGGCGCTGCGGTAGCGGAGTTTTACGATGGCAGAAACGCGGGCAGGCTCGAATTGCCGTAACTCGCTGCGGGCGGCGGCGACGGAGGTTTGCGCTCCGGCGATGGCGGCTTCGTTACGGTTCCAAAATGGCAGATCCATGGTGAAACCGATGCCTACGGAGAGGCTGTCGAAATCGAGGTTTTCGCTCAATAACAGCCCTGCTTCCATCGGGCCGAGGCGATCCGCTTGGGCGACGGAAAGTCTAGCCCGTGCCGCTTCCTCCCGTTTCAACAAAGCGAGACGCAGTGGCGTGCGACGAATGGCAAATTTCTCCAATGCCCGGCTATCACCCGGAAGTGCCAACCCGGATGGCCGCTCGACCACGATGATTTCTCCACTGCGACGGCCAATCCGCCGGGCGAGCGCGGCACTGCGGGCGAGCCGTTGGCTTTCTAATGCATCTCGCTCTGCCGCTTCATTGGCGATTTCGGCATCCAGCAAGGCGAGTTCCACCGCGCCTCCTTGCCCGGCTTTCACGGATTTTTCCATTGGCTCGCGCAGGGCGAACAGATCGGTGCGGTTTTTCCCACGGATCGCTTGGAGTTCTTGCACAATCCATAGCTCGACGTAGCGGCTGTAAACATCGTTGAGCACGCTGGCGATTTGCGCTCGGGCATCGGCGCGGGCGGATGCCTGCTCGATGATGGCGTAGTTCCGGCGCAGGCCGAAATAGCTGCGCTTGATTGGCTGCATGAGTTTTAGGTCGAGCAGCGGCTTGTCGGTAAGTTCGCGGAACTCCACCTCAAGGCGCGGGTTAGGGATTTCCGTGACGGCGAGAGTTTCCGCGAGGCGGATTTTCAAATCAGCATCTACGGCGAGGATGTCTGGGTGGTTTTTCAAGCCAGCGCGAAGGGCGGTGGCGAGGGAGAGGGCATCCTGTGCGGGAAGAGCGGAGACTAACAGAAAGAATAGGGAAATTGCTTTAAAATTGGGCATACGAAAAGTGTTTGAAGTGATCGGAAAAGCTCCGGCAACGGGCGCCAGATGACTCAGAATGGCTGACAAGGAACCGCCAAACGCGGCGATTCACTTTCTTTCAAGGCACGAGGGTGCCCTCTGCGTCAGCTCACCTGTGGTGGCTTGATCCATTCAAACACGGGTCCACTCGGGCATGCCTCGTCGTGTGACGTGGTGTTGAGCATGATGATCCGTTGGGAAAAAAAGTGGCTTGGGGGCGTGACGGAAGCCATTGCCACATTGCCGGAAAACGTCAGATGGTGATGATGCTCGCCTTCATCGCCCTTATGATGATCCTCGTGATCGTCGTGGGAAGATTCCGGTGTGTGGTGAGCTTCCCAGTGATGATCGGCATGCGTTTCGGAATGATCATGGACGATTACCAAATTCATCCGGACACCCCAAATCGAGTAAAGCGCTACACTCAACACCATCAAGACGCGCAAAACCAATATGCGGTTGAAGCGCCACTTTCCGGAAGCGTGTTGATCATTTAGCATTACCTAATGGGGGGGACGATGGATAGGCGCGACGAAATTTACAAGACCCATGATTCAAGCGTGTATTGTTTTTTCCGAATAGATACGGTGAGTTCAAAATCATCGCTGTGCCGGTGTGTATGCTGAGAAACTGCTGGCTTTGTGCCACACAGTTTCCACCGATGAGCGGATGGGTTTGAGAATAAGATTTCATGAAGCCAAGTGCTTTAAATCTACGCGCATGAGCTGCCGGGCGCGATAGATCCGGGTTTCTACGGCCTTCTTAGTACATCCAGCCACTGCAGCGATTTCTGCGTATCCCATATCTTCGTAGATGAAAAGTGTCATGGCCTCACGCAGCTCTGGTGGCAGATTGAGGAAGGCAGTGTGAATGGCATGGGCTGTCTCCGCTGTCTGCGCCGCTTGTGCGGGATGCGGGTGTGGATCGGCTGTTTGGGCAATCGAAACCGCAGCTTCATCGTTTGAATGAGCAATTGATACCGTGGGATGGCGGGCCTTCCACCGCGTATGATTGCGCGCGAGATTCGCTGCGATGGTGAATAGCCATGTGCTGAAATTTGCCGAAAGGCGGTAGCGATCGCGCGCTTGGTAGAGTTTCACAAATGTTTCTTGTGAGAGATCGAGGGCGGCTGTGCGATCCCCAGTCATCTTGTGTAAGAATGCAACGAGCCGATCCGCCCAGCGTGCCATAAGCGCGTTGAGTGCTAGGTCATTGCCATTTACCAATTGATGCATCAGCTCGGAATCGGAAAGGTCCATCACGTTTCATTCATGACGAGAGTGACTGCTGCGCGTGGATTCCAATGCGATGGGTAAAACGGTCTCGATGTAGTGCTTGGCTTGCTCGGGACTAAACAATGCAGCCGTGCGGTAAAGATGCTCTAACATCGCTTTTTTGCATTCCGCATGGGTCTTCGCGTGTTCGAGGATCGCAGCTTCCAGCTCTGGAGTGATTTCACGCTTACTACCAGCGAGGGAATCCACTTTTGCATGGGCTGCGCGGATACGGCGGCAGAGTTCAACACATGTCGGGCGATACGCGAGGTGCAACTCGGTCACTTTTGCCAATTGCTCATCATTGGCCTTGAGGTCCGTCTTCATCCACGCCAGCTCGGGCATGGAATCGAGCAACACCTCATCCTGCGCCGCCATCCGGAGTGAACGCATCAAGTAAAACGCCAGCACTCCGGCAGCAATCGCCACAAAAAGGGTGATGAGCGTCTTTTTCATTTCTCGCCTCCATGGGCGAATGGGCTAATCGATTCGGCATAGGCAATTTTTACGTCCTTGGGTCTGCTTGTGCTGAGCGCTCCCAGCCAGAGTCCCATCACAATCGTTGCCGCCACTCCTAAGCCCGCCAGCCACGGGTATCCGGGGAACGAGGCGATCGGCGGCGCAGCACTGGCCCTACTTTCGATCCGATGCCAGACACCTTGGTTAAAAGACTGAGGCAGGGGCACATTGGCCCCTGCCGTTTTCAATAGGTCGTCGAACTCAGAATCGTTCATAGCAGACCTTCGTATGAATTATTCGCAACAGGTGCTGACTGGGCAGGGCTTGCCACTTTCGCAGCATGATGCGCAATCCGAGCAAGTGGCGGACGCAGTAGCTGAATTTCCACCAGCAAGAGCGAGTGAGCCAAGTGAAGCGGCGGCGAAGATAGCGGCGGTGATTTGTAGGAATTTCGTT
>JAYULG010000215.1:0-3480 GCA_043763755.1 Akkermansiaceae bacterium
GAGCTCATGGATGAAGACGACTTCGAGGACGAAGACGGCGCAACTGCCGAGCCAGAAGATGATTTCGTCCCAGACGAAGTCCCCGATGATGTTCCAGAAGTCGCTTTAGAATCCGAAGCCAAAGAAGTCTGAAAAGAGGCCGCATTTCTAATGCTTTTTCTATTTGATATAGACGGCACCCTGGTGGACACCGGAGGTGCCGGAATGTCAGCATTGCAAGAAGCCACGCAACAAGTCTTCGGCCACGGGGGTCCTGCACTCGATCTTGCAGGTAGCACGGACCTTGGACTGATAGCAAAAATCCATGACCACTTCGAAATTGAGTCCACTGCGGAGCGCATCATGCACTTCTTCGAAGTTTATGAAATGCGGCTAGAGTGGAACCTCACTCACGGCGGATATCCCGGAAAAGTTTACTCGGGAGTCAAAACCTTACTCGATGAACTCGCCCGCCGCCCTCACGTGACGCTTGGTTTACTCACAGGAAATACAGCGGGTGGTGCCGCGCACAAAATGCGGCATTTCGGTCTGGCGGATTACTTTTGTTTCGGGGCCTACGGCTCAGACCATGCAGATCGGAATTTGCTGGGTCCTATCGCACTTTCCCGTGCCGCCGCCATTATGGGTAAAGATTTTCACCCGCACGAGACATGGGTGATCGGAGACACTCCCAAGGACATTGCTTGCGCTCACGCGCTGGGTGCCAAGTGCATCGCGGTGGCCACTGGGCAGTTTACCGATGAGGCGCTCAAGGCTCATCGCCCAGATCATGTAGTAAACTCCTTAGAAGAAGTATTGGTGTGGATTTAGTCCTTTTTCTTATCATCTAAGTTCGCCTGCATTTCCGCATCGCTTGGCGTTTGGGATGGGACACCTTCTGCGGGCACCTCAAGATTTGCGATCCACACAATGGCGTTCAGGACGATGCCCCGGAAGTCGTCGCCTTTCCAATTTTTATGAAAATGCCCGCCTGTGAAGCCAAAGCCTCTGCCTCCACCAAGATTCGCCGGACGCTCAAAGGCCCACATGACATGTTGAGTTTCCTTTCGCTCCAGTATTGCTGCACGCACTTCAGGATTCCCCGAATGAGACCCATCCTCACGCGAGAGACTCTCGGGTGGGGGTAAATCTGATAGAATGGGCGTCACCCCGGCCATCTCTTTTCGGAAACGCATGTGGTAATACCATTCATCATTCATCGTAAACTCTGTGATGCCGCGGGTGATCGGATGCGTTGGCATTTTGAAGGTTCCATCCCAGTGAGGATTTACCGACCAGCCAGCTTCGAAATAACCGCCAATGCTATCGAGGAATAAAGCGCCAGTTTCGCCCTCGGGAATCTCTACCGCGTAATGCAGACAGCCGATTCCAACTCCCTTGCTGACGAGTTTTTTGAAACTGGCCAAATGCTCCATCACGGGGTGGCCTTCGCCGCCATCTGAGTAGATGATCACTGCGGCAGCACCTTCAAAAATTGTCTCATCCGCAGGCCATCCGTTCGTGGTGACCGTTGCATCGATTGGTAAACCACTTTTGTTCAAATGGTCGGCCAGTAACATGCAGCCTGCGCGATGTTCATGTTCTCCCGGACCATGGCTAGGCTTGCCAGCGATGAACACAATTTTCTGCCGTGCTTCTGCCGCGCGGCTTACTGAAACTAAGGCACTGGCTGCAATACCATAAAGAAGAAAGGCGAGTAAGGGTCGATTCATCATGAGAGGTGGACGGGTAAAAAGCTGTTGAGCTTACAAAGATTTTTCTACAGCGCTAATAGCCGTTGGCCAAAACAGAAACTAAAGCTTCACCAGCGCGCTCTACCGCTTCAGGCAATGCGTTGTTTTTGGCTGTCTGAAGATTGGAAGACACAAATAATTGGCTACTGCCAATAGAATCTCCGGACGCGAGAATTTTCGTCGCATTCCGCGCATCTCGCAGTTTCCAAGAAAGCGTGATGGTGTTTGTCAATTCCAACGATTGGAGAGTATCCAGACGCGAACCACGGAGAGGAGAGTATTTGATATTGCTGACAATCCCTTCAAGCACCGCATCTGCTTGATCCAAGTTCACAATGCGGTAAGTGCCATCCTGCATCATCGCGCTTGCCACCGCTGAAGTGGCCAGTGCCTCGGCGCGAGGATGCAAAGTCCCATTTTGAAACATCGGAATAGAAATCTTTTCTATGTTTTTGAGCGCGTGAGGCTTCGCTTCACCCAGCCGATAACCAGCGCAGGACCCGAGCAGTAATGGCACCAATATGGAAGTAAATCCGACAATGAAGCTGGGCATAGAATTGCGCAATTTCATTCTCCAAGTTCTTTCAGGCGAGCCTTTGACTTGTCATGGATTGCTCCTGATCCTGAGCGCTTGATAATGTCGCGGTAGTAAACTTTGGCAGATTCAGTTTTTCCAGTTTTGAGATAAAACTCTGCGATATCGAAGGAACGCTGGACATCTTTTCCTTTCAAGCTGGCGAGAAGTTTTCTGGCCTCCGCGTTGCGCGAGTGGCTTGGGTATTGAATCAGGTAATCGTTGAAGGATTCGCCTGCGAGATCCACGGTCGCTTGGTTTTGATTTCCATCTTCCGCTTCCTCCATGAAAATTTGTCCCACTCGGAAGAGTGCCTCGGGTGCTTCTGGGCTTTCGGGTTGATCCCTGACGAGCTGCCGAAACGCGGCGATCGCATCTTTAGGTTTTTGCTTCGATTGATAGAGTTCTCCTATGGTAAATTGCGCTTTGGAAGCAGCGCGAGACATTGGGGCATTATCGCGTAATTTGCCCAACATTTCGACCGTCTTGTCGAGTGAGAGCTTGGACTTTAATCCGAGAAAACTGTTTTTCACATCACCGTCCGCCGCTGCCTGAGCCATGGACGCTTGGCGGTTAAGTGCGGTGCTGTAAAGCGAACTTGCTTTGAACCGCGTGAGGAACTGATCGTATGCTTTGAATGAATCTTCGATGTCACCCCTCTGCTCCAGTAGCTGGGCCTGCCGGAAGCGGGCCTGCGGCGAGGATGGTGCAAAGGGATAGCGGCTTGCAGTTTCATCATAAAGCTTGATGGCCCTGCTTGTCTTGCCTGCTTCATCTGCAGTTTTCGCCCTCTGGAAAAGAGCTTCTCCCTCTGCGGCTGCCACTTGGGTATTTCCCGCCATGATCGGTAGGTCATCGTCCGTTCCGCACGAAAATGAGAAAAATGAGGTCGTTGAAAGTGCTGCAATCAAAATCACACGAGAGGTCATGTGCGGAGCATAGATGGCGCGCTGCCATGGGGAAGCCCAAATATCACTTGCCAAGTTCTGTCGCACGGCGTGTCGCAGCCGTGACAGCTTCGATCAATGCAGCGCGCAGCCCGCGAGCCTCAAGTTCCGCCAGCCCGGCAATAGTTGTGCCACCCGGTGAGGTAACCATGTCTTTTAAAACCGCAGGATGCTCGCCCGTTTCTAGGACCATCGCCGCGGCGCCAAACACCGTCTGCGCCGCGAG
>JAYULG010000216.1:0-12532 GCA_043763755.1 Akkermansiaceae bacterium
GCGGGATTGTGCCACCTAGCGATGAGGTGGCTGCGAGTCAGCCGACTATCCACGCATGATGGTGAGCACAAAAATCCTTTGAAATCCACCTTTCTGTAGAGTCTTGGCGCACTCGTCCACGGTCGCGCCAGTGGTAAGCACATCGTCGATCAGCACCGCGCCATTGGGATTTTGGGCGATCCATTGTCGCGCGCTTTTAGTGAGCGAGAAGGCACCGCTCAGGTTTTCAAGCCGTTGCTTGCGGGTGAGCAATGTTTGAGTCTCTGTGGAGCGAATCCGCAGGAGGGCGTTGAGAAGTGGCAGCTTCACGTCTGTGGCGATTGCGCGGGCGAGCTCATGGGCTTGATTGAAATGGCGTGCTTGCTCGCGCTTGTGGAAAAGCGGGACAGGCACCAATGGCCACTTTTCTGCCAACGCGATCGCGAGACGAGGATCTATAAATGCCCCTGCGCCGAGCCGCCCCAACTCTGCGGCAAGGAAGATTTCCCGCCCATATTTCAGCCGATGGATCAGATGCAGCGTTCGCTCATCCCTGACCATTGCAGGGCGGGCAAACTCGAAGGAAAATTTGAGTTTCGCGCAATTTGGACAAGTGAAATCCCCGTTGATCTCACCTTCGAACGCTTCTCCACAAGATTTGCAAAATGGAGCTGTCAAGCGCGGTAAGTCCACCGCACATACCCCACACAATGCCCGCCCATGGCGCAGTCCTTCACCACAGACTTCGCAAATGGGCGGGTATAGCAAATCCAGCGCCCTTCCTGTCCAATGCCGCCAACCACTAGGAGACGCTTGAGATTTCTGGGTCATCCGTGGGGCGGGAAGTGAGGGAGTTGATGACAATTCCGGTGATGATCAGGCCACACAAGCCGATGGCTCCTTGTTGCAAAGAATTGCCAATCCCAAATCCAGTGCTCAGCGTAAATTTGCCGGAAAGATGGGTCACGAAAATCCATCCCACATGAAGGCCCACGGGTAGCCACAACGAAGCCGTTCGCCACCGCGCAAAGGCAAGCACTCCACCCAAGACGAGCAAGGGGGCGAATGTGCCGCAAAGTTTATCAACTTCGGAAAACGCCGAAACGATCAGGCCTAACATCTCAAAACCTACTTTCGGGGCATCTGGATCTATGACACTGAGCCCAGCAGCAGATTGAAAAAAATGAACCAGCGCAAATAACAGCGCGGATAGTCCCATCGCCATTGGCGGCTTCATCCCTCTTAAAAAAACACCTAGCATCACTCCGCGAAATAAAACCTCTTGGATGACCCCGAAGCCGATTGCAAAAAACAAAGTCCATGCAACGGCTGCAACGGCACCTTCACTCGGCGGATTCCATTTGAAAACGCCTGCGAAAAGCAACAGACACACCATTCCAAAAAATAATCCCACCACGACTCCAAAGCCCTTCAAAACATGTCTGGCAGCATCTGGATTTCTGACTAGCGCTTGTCCATGATTTTGAGCATTCGCCGCTACCGGGAGCCGGATCTGCCATGGATTCCGTAGCTGCACACGGCTACGGTCAGACCTCAGCCACTCGGCGAATGGCAGCGCGAGGAGACACGCCGCAAGCCACAAGCTGATCATGAAAAACTGGGGGAAATTTGCCTCCCTGCATTGAATTGCTAGCCACTGGAGCGGCCCGTTTGTTTGTTTCGCTGAAGACACCTCCGCAAGTGCCTTGGCCATATTATAGAGAAGGGGTGCCATCCAGGCACCGAGAAGAACCGACGCAATGGAATAGAGCCAAACCTTGAGCACATCTCCGAGGGCCGAATGTCGCATGGCCAAACCGATGACAGATCGAGGTAGGAAAAACCACTCGAAACGGCGCACCGATTTAAAAATTGGATTTTCGCCACCCGCTTGTTGCCTTCATCATGGATTGCTGCTAACGGTCTTTTTAATGGGACGAGGGATGCCGCAACTTGAGTTCAGTTGGAAGTCTCTGATGCATGCGCTCAAGCCATCGGAACCCACGCACAAGAAGGATGTTAGAAATGACGGCGGCCTCACAGCTTGGTGCGTGGATGCCGCAAACTCGCTATCTTTGCCTGAGCTAGCCCGCAAAGTCCGCGTCAGTTGGAACCCACGGATGCAGACGACTGCGGGCCGCGCATGGTGGCCAGACCGCGCCATCGAGCTCAATCCCAAGCTCAAGGAATGCGAACCAGAGGAACTTTGGCGCACCCTCAAACACGAACTCGCCCACCTCGTCGCCTACGAACGCTGCGGCCGCCGCAAGATCGATCCCCATGGGCCAGAGTGGGGAGCTGCCTGTTCGGAACTCGGAATCCCCGGAGAGAAACCATTTCATAACCTCCCATTCAAGCGGCGGAAAATGAAAAGGAATCACGCCTACATTTGCCCCAATTGTTTTACCACGCTTCATCGCGTGAAACCAATCCAGCGCGCCGTGGCCTGTTATGAATGTTGCCGGAAACTAAATAGCGGCCTCTACCACGATCGCTTCCGCCTCATCAAAAAAAGCCCGATGTGATGGACTACTTTTCTGCCGCCCGAGTGGGCGTGAGCGTGAACTCAAGCGGCTGGGCGCCACGGATGAACTTCACTTTCACGGGAGTTCCCGGGATCAGGTAGAAAAAAGCATTTGCTGCGTCCGCATAATCGTTGATTTTCCGGCTCCCGATGCTTGTGAGCACATCGCCCGGCAACGCGCCAGCCGCAGCGGCAGGTGAGTTGGGCAAAACTCTCACCACCTGTGGCACTGGCACATCCGCTCTCAGGGAAATCCCGAGCCAGCCACGCACAAGTGCCCCGCCTTTTCCGATGTCCTGTCGCACCCGATGCACCGCCTCTGCGGGAATAGCGTAGGCCATGTTGTCCGCTCCAGCTCCTTGAAAAAGAATTCCCACCACGCTTCCTTGCTGGGTAAGCAGCGGCGTGCCGACAGGTGGGACCTTGCCATCAAAGGTAACTCGCAATAACGCGAGAGGCAAAATTTTCCCTGCCACTTGATTGATCCATCCGGCAGTGCGGCAGGGAATCGGGCCAGAATGGGTCCGCGCCAATAAGTCGCTATTGGCATACTTTCCCGCCTCGCGCAGCCAGGGGTCTGGGGAGTGCATACTCACATCAGAGATCGATAAAAATTCGAGCCGCGAGACGGGATCGTAGCCTACCACCTTGGTAGCCACCGGCTGATTCCCATAGGCTAGGCTGGGTTTACTCGCATCTGCACCGTTTGCCACGATTGCGACTAACATGGCAGCACCTTCCATCGGAACGGCAGTGGATTCAGCCACCTTGCCGCCCGGTGCTGCGGGGAATGTCACATGCCAACGAGGGCCAACAATATCGGCCTGAGCGGCTGAGGGCGCGATACACAAGGCAATCCAGAATCCCAGATGTCGCACCACGCCGCCTAGGCGCAGGTTTTGCAGAGCCACCATTGAGGGGATGCCAAAATTAGAAAACCTGCTCGCCTACATCCCCTTGAGTCGAAGGATTTAGGTCCAATTGGTTGAGCTGCTCCGCAGGCGGCGCGGGTGCTGGAACCACTTGATAATTCACAGGTGACGGCGGTTGGTTTTCCACTTCCGCAGCACGAGGCGCGAGAATGAAACCGACCATGAGCGCCGCATAGGCTACTCCTGCGCTATATGCCCACTTGGATGGACCTAAATTGCTCAACCACTCAGAAAATTGACCAAACACCGCGCTAAAACCATTTTTCTCAACTGCCTGCACCCGCTGGCGATGGTGGAATTCGCAAAGGAACTCCTGCCAGTATGCCTCATCAGGACGCTCTTCGCGCATGAGGGCTAGCAAATCTCCAATTTGTTCGATTGATGGTTTCACAACGATTGATAGTTAGGAATTATTTAAAATTAACTCCCCATGCAAGTGCTTTTTTCAAAATCTTTCTTCCCAACTATCTTGAAGGGCGGATTGAAGTTGAAGATGTGCGTAGTGGAGGCGCGATCGAATGGTGCCTTCAGAAGCATTCAGCACCTTTGCAATGTCTGCGTGGGACATGCCTTGGATGTCAAACATCGTGACCACCATTCTGTGGGGATCAGACAGCTTTTTCATCGCTTCGTTCAATCTTATCTGAAGCTCGTTCAGATTGGTCTGGCGCTCAGGATTCGCTTCATGCGTCGTGTCGATCAGGCCAGGATCTTGTTGCACGGATGATTCTAAATCATTGAGGCTTAGAGTTGTGCGGCGCTTTCGTTTTTTAAGAAAATTTAAGGTAAGGTTCACCGCGATTTGGTAGATCCAAGTGTAAAACGTGGAGCTGCCGCGGAAGCGCCCTAGCGATTGATAGGCGCGGGCGAAGACTTCCTGCAGCAGATCATGAGTGTCCTCCTTGTGGGAAGTCATGTGATAGATAAGGCCGTAAAGCTTATCGCCATACTTGAGGATCAGGGCATCAAACGCGCGAGTGTCTCCTTGTTGGGCACGCGTGATGAGGTCCTGGTCAGGGTCGGGGGGACGGGACTGACGAAACATTGATTCGATGTAAAAGTGGGCAGCGCCTGCATCTTACATACCGCGTGTAGCATGTAAAGCAGGGTAAACGTGGGAAACTGCGCTTCCTAAATAGGTTTTAACAAATATCCGGCTACCCAGCCTTCTTCCGCCCGCTCATTGCGGCACCAATGCCAGCCATGGATCTGACGGAGCGAATCTAGAGAATCGCCGCGTTTGATCGTCAGCACCGTGGGATCGTAGCTTCCCATTGCAGCAAAGCGCCCTTCACCAAGAGGCTCGAGCATTTCCTCTGGAACGTAGCCATCATTGCCATCTCGATCATGTGCCCACACCCAGCCGGGCCATGCCCGGTCCGCAACACCCACGGTGATCTCGTCTCCTGCTTTCAGCTTGATGGGATCGCTGTCTTTTTCCTCGTAACCGGCATTTGCAATAAACTTAGGCATGTTTTCAGGGAAGGAATCAGATTTTGTGGAAAATGGGAATTGTAGATTTCGGCACGTCCATTGCGCCAAATCCCGGGAAACGTGGAAAAGTAACGGCCACTGAATGCTGTCTGTGAGCAAAACAAAAAGGCCGCACTCGCGCGCGACCTTCTATGTTCTGGCATGAACTACCAGACTGAAATTGGGCCTCCCGCCTAATGGGGAGGCCACAGATGGAGTGGTATATCAAATGCGACGGCGTTTTGCAACAAGTGCAAACAATCCGAGTCCGGTAAGGAGCACCGAACTTGGCTCAGGTATCACGTCAAAGGCAAAATTGTCCGCAACCGCACCGCTTCCCGGATTTGGGGTGAAACGCACACCAGCGAACGCCGCATTCGCAGGTGCAATGACGGTGCCGGAGAACTGACCGAACGGATCTCCAGAAGCGAGGGAAGTGCCAGCAATGCCCGTGCCTAGGTCTGCAGAGCTTCCAATCAGCCCGGACGTGCTGTCAAACCAATCAATAAACATGGTTGCACCAGTAGCAGAACCGCTGTCTCTCCGGGCCGAGAACGAAACCATATAGGATTCAGCAGCCACCACCGTGGGTCTGGAACCGGAAGCAGTGGCCCAAATAGCCGCATTCGCGCTGTAAATGAAGTTGCGTGCGCCTATGTTGTTTTGGTCGTTCCCAACGCCTCCAAAATCGTCGAATTCTGTTGAAGTTCCCACTACGACTGGGGTCCCATCCACCGTAAGAAGCCAGCCGTTGACACCTGTGTAAGTTCCATTCTGGTTTGCAAAAGGTTGGGTACTACCGTCTTCAAAATTCCCGTTTACCAACAGGTTTGCTGAATGAACTGAGGTGCTGACGATGAAAAGGCTGGCCGTTATTAGACTGAGTTTTTTAAATTTCATGGTGCTTCATGGTGTATAATTTAATCGAATCGTCAAATTATTTTCCGCGCGAGATATACTTTTTTCTACTGGAAAGTTTTAAATTGTGTTTAGTTGGCTTCAGTTAGTTTATTCTGGTTTTCGTCTTCGAAGTTTCGATATTTCCTACTACTTTGCTTTTTGACTTTCCGCATTCAACGCTCGAAGTGCTTTTACAAAAGCCCATACCCGAGTTGTGGCGCGTTGGTAGATTAAGCCTTAGAAACAATCGCAATACGGGAGATTTACGCTGGAATAGTAGCCGTTTTTAAACGCATACCCTTGCTTCCTTGTGAGAACGCTGGCCCATCAACAGGTGCTGTCATAATAGGCCAACACCAATGCGTGGTAAACAAAATGTTCTAATCTGGGAAATCAAAAATTGTTGACTAGTCAAAGTTTTCACTCAGCTTGGAGCGCAATAAAAATCTAAACTCCAATGAAACTATACTTAATTCCCCTTATTACAAGTTTGTTACTTACATTTTTACTCGGCAAGGCTCACGGAGCTGCTGACTTGGTAGTCACAGAGATACGAGTCGTCCAACCCGTGGTGAACGTCAATGACATGATCCAATTTAAAGTCACTGTGAAGAACCAAGGAAAGTCTGCCACCAGCTCGAATTGGCTCGGGGTTACCGTCGATATAGATGGGGCATACGCGACATGGGGAGGCTACAATGCCACAATAGCAGCGGGAGACAGCAGAGAGATAACTACAGACTATTGGAAGGCGACTAAAACAACTTTTAAAATTCGAGGATATGCGGATTTTCCGAATTTCT
This sequence comes from Akkermansiaceae bacterium, assembly GCA_043763755.1. GTDB lineage: Bacteria > Verrucomicrobiota > Verrucomicrobiia > Verrucomicrobiales > Akkermansiaceae > Luteolibacter. The sequence goes on from JAYULG010000216.1 coordinate 6,612, forward strand.
ATCCAGAAGACAGCGAGTTAAATAATAAACTTGAGGTTGTCTATCCTTTTGTATCAGGTATAGACTTAATTGTAGTCGCCACAAAGGTCGTCCAATCCGCAGTGATAGTGAATGACAAGATAAATTTCGACGTGATTCTAAGAAACCAAGGTGACACTAGCACCGGTTATATTTGGGTGGGAGTGAATGTTTTTTGCAATGGCGTATGGGCAACGTGGGGAGGACAAAACATTTCGTTGGCACCTGGTGCTTCAGTCAAAATCCGCACTAAGGCATGGGTTGCGACGACGAGCAGTTTTTCCATGCTAACCAACGGCGATTTCTCAAATAACTTGGCGGAAGCCAACGAGACGAATAATTCATTCACCACTTCCTACACCAGTCCTCCGGCTATTTACCAAACTCTACCAACAACAAATCCATGGGTCTTAAAGTGGTCAGACGAGTTTAATATCGATGGTGTGCCTGATTCTACGAAATGGGGGAATGAAATCGGATTTTTGCGGAACGCGGAACTCCAGTATTTCACCGCAAGACCGGAGAATGTGAGAGTCGCAGGCGGCAATCTGATCATTGAAGCGCGGAAGGAAGTTATGGATATTACCGGGGCACAAAATGCCTGGGGGGCTACCACAACCAAGTATACTTCAGCGAGCCTCACCACCCAAGGCAAGGCAGCTTGGACATACGGACGCATAGACATCAGAGCAAAAATTCCAACGGGCCGTGGCATGTGGCCAGCTCTGTGGACGCTGGGAACAAACCTCAACACCACTCCTTGGCCAAAATGCGGAGAAATCGATATCTTAGAGTCCGTAGGGTGGGATGTGGATGCGGCGCACGCAAGTATCCACACGAATGACCAAAACCACATGATCAACACTGAATTCAGCACTCCTACTTGGATCAACAACATCGGTGCAACATATCATATTTACGGCATTGAGTGGGATAGCGCGAAAATCGCATTTTTTGTGAATGGGCGTCAGGTGTCCGTGTTTAATAATAATGGTAATGGGGAAGACGCATGGCCTTTCTTCCGCGATCAATATCTCATCATCAACGCTGCTGTCGGTGGTTCTTGGGGAGGAGTGGAAGGGGTGGATGATTCATTGTTCCCACAACAAATGCTGGTTGACTATGTAAGGATTTATCAGAAAGACAATTGAGTTCGCTTGTTTAGTTCAGAGTATAAGCCACTCGCGTTATTGACGTGGGTGGTTTTTTTATGGCATTTCCAAATGTCTATAACCAAACATCGTCAAGCGACCAGCGGGCAGTTTGGGTGTCATCTTTCATTGGCGGAGTGTGGCGGAGATCACTTGGTGGCGGGCGGAGGCACAGGATTCTCCAATTCCGTGCCGAGATCTGCGGCGATGAGAGCGTGGGCGTTTATGAGATTTTGCTGGGCAGATTCCAGTTGTTCAAAGCCATAATAATCTCGGCTATAACTGCGGGCAGCGCGTTCAAGCGCGCGCAGCGCCACGGTGATGTCCTGCGCCTTTACGAAGAGCGGAAGGTCTGCTTTCTCGACGAAGGCTTCGGTGATTTTCAACACATCACGGTATTGCTCCCTTAGGAAAAGCAACTGCGGGGCATTGCGATATGGGCTGCTTTCTGCATCACGGACGATGAGCGAGATCGGCTTCAGCGCATCGCGCAGCATGGCAGTAAGCACCTCACGAGAGACTAGCCGAGGTCGATTTCCTGACCCTTGGAGGCCAAGAAGTTTTGCGGAAATGTGCTGAGGAAATTCCGTTGCGAGTTCTGCGAGGCGGCGGCTGATGAAGGGATTGGCGACGTATTGGTTGATCGCTTGATTGGCAGACTTGTCACGAATTTCAGCAAACTTCGCAGAGGCCGCCGCATCTGCCGCGCCCAATTTTCCAGCCGAGCGCTCAAGAAGTTCTGAAAAATTGGATGCAGAGATTACTTCGTAATCGAAGAAAAATTGTGGCTGTTCGAGGGCCAATACAGCGAGCATGTAGGGAGCCGCTGCCGTAGGAACGACGAGACGATTCTTGCCACTAGGGTTTTGATATAGGGTTTGGACTTTGTTCCAGAAATCTTCACAGGGGAGAAATTCTCCTTTTGCATTGAGCACCCCGATGATGATGGCACTAGCCGCTTTCCCACTGATTGCAGCACTGGCGAGAGTGGCGGCTGAGGCATCAACCGTATCAGGCTTAAGCGCCTGAAGTCTCGGTGGCCGGGGCGGCGGACGCGATGGATCAGAGCCAGCGCGCCGTTGCGGGAGTTTGAAAAGTGGGGAACCAAAAGTGATGGTAAGATCTGTGGGAAGGAGTGAGTGATGGAGCGTCAGAAGCTCTGTAAAAATGCCCATCTCCCCTAGCGGATAGGCTGCGAAGTTCGATTCCTTGCGAATCGAGAATGCGGGTACCTCACCTGCAATGGGCGTGCTGCGGGCCGCGCTCATTTTCAGCGGGGCGCGGCTTAGAGCGGGTTGTCTGACGCCTTGCGCATTCTCCAAATCAGGGATGAGCCACAGCACAGTCGGCAGCTCGGCACTTGCTAGAGCCACAGGGGCTGGCGCTGGCATTTCTTTCAGCGGCTCAATGGCGGGTTGCGGAATTTCCTCAGGCGGCGCCTCCTTTTTTGCGAATGCTGCTAGATCAGCCACCCAGCCACTCCACTCGCCAGCTTCTTTCAAATCCTGCCGTGCCTGCGCACCGAGGTGCTGCGGATCTGAAATGGCGAGCACATCCTTCAGGCAACGGGCCAGCGTATTGGCATTTTCCCCGGCTTCGGCAGAACTCAGCCATTCGTTGATTTGCCAGACTGCTTTTTGGGCTTCTTGAATCTCATTGCCCGGCGCACTTGGTGGTGAATTTCCAAGCTGAAAGTCTGTGACAAATTCGCGCGCAGAAGTGTTGGACGGGTCCAAAGCCATGGCAAGTGCCAGCATTTGCGCGGCTGCGCGGCGGTGCACTATATCAGTGGGTTCTAGCCCTTGGACGAGCGACTCGAGTTGATTTGAAAGGCGGGCCATCTGATCAATCTCAAGCGGGATTTTATCTCTGCGGAAAGGGACCGGCCCCTCGGCAGGAGCAACGAAATCCGCACCTATCGCGCCCAAGGTGCTGACAAATAAGACTCCCGAGAGGCTTAGGATTTGAGTGATTTTCATCATGATCCTTCGACAGGATAGTTTTTCTCTACGGCGTTGGGCAAGCCCACATTGCAGCGAGGTGACGCATTCAGTCATTGCGGCCTAGAAAGTCGATCAGAGCGGCGGCGGACTTATGCGAAATGCCAGGAAGCGCGGCGATTTCTTCCGCAGTAGTTTTTTTTAACCGAGCCACACTACCAAATTTTGCCAGCAAGACGCGCTTTTTATTCGAAGACATCCCGGGGAAATCATCCAAGATGCTCTCCTTCATCCGGCGGCGGTAAAGCAGTGCATTGTAGCCATTTGCGAAGCGGTGCGCCTCATCCCTGATGCGCTGGAGCAGCTTGAGCGCCCCGCGGTCGTGCGGGATGCGGATGGACTCGCTGCGCCCGGGGATGAAAACTTCCTCGTGCTGTTTTGCAAGGCCTACGACGGGTAAATCATGCAGCCCGAGCGCCTGCAGTTCCCTGACAGCCATCCCGAGTTGACCCTTGCCGCCATCGACGATGACGAGGTCTGGCAAGACGATTTTCGCCCGGCCCTCTCGCGCGAGTCGGCGCTGCGCCTCCACGGTGTTTTCTTGAGAAAATTCTGCATCGGGATTTGCCGCAGAATTTTCTAACAAAATCCGCGAATACCGGCGGCGGATCACTTCGGCCATGGATGCGAAATCGTCTTGGCCCTCCACGGTCTTGATGCGGTAGCGACGGTAATTTTGATTGTCTGGCTTGCCATCGGTGAAGCGCACCATCGAGGCGACGATGTGATTTGAAGAAACGTTCGAAATATCAAAGCACTCCATCACCCGGGGCGGTCCGGCGAGGTGAAGTTCCTCGCCAAGCTCGGCGAGATCCTCGGTGGGCTTGACGGTAGTTTGCACGCCACGCCCGCGGCTGAATTGGCGGGTGGGGCTGAGAGTTTTCTCAAGATTCTGGAGAATATCGCGGAGATTGGCGGCCTTTTCGAAGTCGAGAGCTTCAGCGGCAGAGTTCATTTCCTCACGCAGTTGATCGAAGTGATCGCGCCTGCCTTTTCCCTCGAGAATGCGGCATGCTTCGTCGATTTTCGCCATGTAGCTGGCGTGATCGATGCGGCCCACGCAGGGCGCAGAGCAATTCCGTATGATGTCTGCATTGCAGTGCTTGTAGTCGCTCTCGCCGGGATTCACCGGGCGGCAAACGCGCAGCCCGAGCTTGCGGTTCAGCCACTCAATGGTGCTGTGGAGCGCGGTGGAATGGGGAAATGGCCCGAAGTAGCGCGAGCCATCGTCCTTCTTCATGCGGGTGGTGCGGAATTTCGGCCATGGATCGGCAAGGCGGATTTTCACCAGTAAAAAGCGCTTATCATCACGAAAAGCCACGTTGTATCGCGGGCGGTAATCTTTGATGAGTTTGCCCTCAAGGAGCAGCGATTCTTCCTCATTGCGGACGATGTGAAATTCAAAGTCGGTGATGGAATCGATGAGCGCCCTCGTTTTTACGTTCGAACGCATTTTTTGCGATGGCATGAAATACGACGAGACGCGGCGCTTGAGATCCAGCGCCTTGCCCACGTAGATGATCGATCCCAGACGATCTTTCATGAGGTAAACCCCCGGCTTATGGGGCACCTCGCGCAGTTTGGCTTTGAATTCTGGCTCCGGCATCCGCACCCCCATCGAAGTCTCGTAAAACCAAAGAGCAATCGAAAACCATCAGCAAGCCGTTGAAACTAAGTCCCGAAAACCCCAATCTCCTCCCTCAGCAGCCAGCGGCTCAAGAGCCGCGCATCGTCAGTGAAGTTTCCGATCATCCGCCAATTCGACTTTTCAAGCACATGCGCTTCGCCTTTTCCCTCATCCACCACGCACCACGGACGCGAGCCTGAGGAATGGATCATCCGGAAGCTGCCCTTCTCCACCACCAAGAAAGCGACGTGGGTATCAAGGCCGATGAGGTAAATTCCCGGTGTAGATTTCTCCAAATTTGCCGCGAAATTTTCGTATTTTTGGCCAACCGTGAGGATGCATGACTTCTTCGGCAAAAAACTGCGCAAGATGTTTTCCGAAGGCTGCTGAGCGATGCGGTAGCGATCAATCTGAAAGCCCGCATCTTTCAAGACTGTGGAAACAAAGTAGCCGCATGCCACTCGACCAGCGCCCGGCTTGGCCGCCGTGCCATTATAGTCCCACGGAGTGCCCAGCCAGCACCGCATCATCTCGGGCAGCACCATTTCCAAAATTACCCGCGTATCCTGTAGCACGATTTTGCGCTCGGCCTCGCTCCTTGCCGCTGCATGCCGCTTTGCCAAATCCACCCGCCACCGCTCCAGTTCAGAGATCAATACCGCATACTTCTCAGGATCCACCTTGTGAGCCTTGCGCGTGCTCAAAGCCACACCCGCAACTTTCATCCCCCACCAATCCCCAATAGGCACCCTAAAAGCCCACGTTGCCCCAACAGCCAAAGCCACCAACGCGATAAAAAATAGCCGGACCTTGCGCACAACCATGGATTACCTGCCATCAATGAAAATCACAAGCCCCACAAAAACTCGCCGTTTATGATGCTTCGTCTTTCACCTAGTAATCCAGTCACGCTGCAACCACCCGCTCAGAAGAGGCATTCCAATTTCTCCTTCTGGAAAACAAAGATCGACCACTCCGGGAATATCTTTGTTTTTAGGAAATTTTCTCAGCTTTTGATGCGCCTCGGAACCCACTTGCACTTCCACACTAACCCCCTGCGTGAGTTCTGGGTGCCTCATCAAAATGACGAGTCGGTCTGAAGAGAGCGGGCTAAACGTGTCAGAT
>JAYULG010000217.1:0-12481 GCA_043763755.1 Akkermansiaceae bacterium
ACGGGCATCCCCTCGTGGGTGACTTCGGCTCTGTCTGAAATGAATCCTTTCACCCCAGTATTCATCCAGTCTTCATCGAAGCCGAATTCGGCAGCCACAATTCTGGCGCAATCGAGAACGTGGCTTTTTGGGACAAAGACGGCATCAACGTCCCGGGTGGATTCCCGCGCGTCGAAGGCGAGAACCATTGCAGCCCCTCCAAAGATACAAATTTCTCCTATAATTCCTTTTTCGCGCAAGAGCTCGTCTAGCCGCCGCAGGGCGGCGAGAATCATTTCCTTAGTTAAGATATCGGAGGGTTCCATGCGAAAAATACTGGCATAGCGGCTAGCAACGGCCGTTGTAGTTACACATCGAGATTTCTGACGTTCAGCGCATTGTCTTCGATGAAACGCTTGCGGGGCTCTACGATGTCGCCCATGAGGACATCGAACATTTTGTCGGCTTCGACGGCGTTGTCTTCGTCTAGGCGGACGCGGAGGAACTGGCGGACTTCGGGGTCCATGGTGGTATCGAAAAGTTGCTTGGCATTCATTTCCCCGAGGCCTTTGAAGCGCTTGATCTGCACGCCGCGGCTGGCGATTTCTAGGACTTTGGCGAGGATCTCTGGGACGGCGAAGACGGGGGTGGTCTTTTGTCTATCACCATCGCCTTCGATGATTTCGAAAATCGGTATGTCGTCATTGAAGAAGACGGAGGTATCAATGCCGCACTCGGTGAGCCGGGAAAAAATGCGGGTAATGGCGTGAGATTCGTGGAGTTCATGCAGGTTCGCCCGGCGTGATGGGCCGTTGAATGCGGCGATTTCCTCTTCGGTGAGGACTTCATCGAACATCCGTAAATCACGATTCTCCGCAGCGAAAGAACGGAGGTCTGCCTCGGTGGGGAAGTAGGTGAGCACCTCGTCATTACCGGTGCGGATGCGGACCATGAATTCTGGCAAGTGGCCATCTTTGCGGGCGGCGAGGTAGTGTTTGAAATTGCCGCCATTGCCCTCGATGGAGCTGGAAAAGCGGGAAAGAGAGGAAAGATTTTCTAAGATGACCTTGAGTTCATCTGCGGTGAAACTACGGGATTGATCGTAGGTGCGGAGTTCCACCTCGCCTGCGCCGAGATCGATGAGGATGCGGTTGAGCTGATCATTGTCTTGCACGTATTCTTGGCGTTTTTTCCGACTGACCAAATAGAGCGGCGGCTGGGCGATGTAGAGGTAGCCACTTTTTACCAAGGCGGGCATGTGGCGGCAGAAAAAAGTGAGCAGTAGGGTGCGGATGTGTGAGCCGTCCACGTCCGCATCGGTCATAATGACGATCTTGTGGTAGCGGACTTTTTCGATATTGAAGGAGCCCTCCACATCGCCATCGCCGATGCCCGCGCCGATGGCGGTGATCATGGATTGGATTTCTTTGTTCTGGAGGGCGCGGTGGAGGCGGGATTTCTCGACGTTGATGAGTTTTCCGCGCAGGGGCAGGATGGCTTGAGTGCGGCGATCCCGGCCTTGTTTGGCGGAGCCGCCAGCGGAGTCACCTTCGACAATGTAGAGCTCAGATTTCGAGGGATCCCGCTCGGAGCAATCTGCCAGTTTCCCCGGGAGGCCACCGCCGAAGAGTGCGGATTTTCGCACAGTCTCGCGGGCTTTTCTCGCAGCTTCGCGGGCGCGGGCGGCATTGATGGATTTTTCGATAACCCGCTTTGCAAGGGCCGGATTCTCATCGAAAAATTGCATCAGGCCCTCATAGACGATGGAGGAAATGACGCCCTCTATCTCGCCGTTCACAAGCTTGTCTTTGGTCTGGGAGCTGAAGCGTGGGTTGGGCATTTTTACCGAAATAATGGCGATGAGCCCTTCTCGGCAGTCGTCTCCAGTGAGGGCGGGGTCCTTGTCTTTGAGAATTTTATTTGCCTTGGCGTATTGATTGATGCCGCGAGTGAGGGCGGTGCGGAAGCCGGTGAGGTGAGTGCCGCCATCGCCATTGGGGATGGAGTTCGCGAAGCAGAGAATCTGGTCGTTATAAGAATCGTTGTATTGGAAAACGACATCAGCGAAGACATCGTCCGAGGTTTTTTTTCCATCGTAATCGATTTCTATCGAGCGCCTGCCATGCAGGATGATCGGCTCGTCATGAATAAGGGTTTTGTTCTCACCGAGCTGGGCGACAAATTCTTCGATGCCTTTGGCGTAGAAGAAGGTGGTTTTTTTGGCGGATTCTGGGCGCTCATCTTCAAGATCAATGGTCAGGCCAGGGTTCAGGAATGCGAGTTCGCGTAGGCGGGTGGATAGGCGATCAAATTTGAATTCGATGGTATCGACGAAGATGGTGGCATCCGGAAAAAAGGTGATGGAAGTGCCTGTTTTATTCGGATCGACCTCACCGATGACGTGGAGTGGCTGAGTAGTTTTCCCACGCTCGAAGGCGATCATGTACACTTTCCCATTGCGCATGATTTCCGCCTTAAACCAATCTGAAAGGGCGTTGACGCATTTGGCACCCACGCCGTGGAGGCCGCCAGAATATTTGTAGGCACCTTGGCCAAATTTACCACCCGCGTGGAGATTGGTGAGGACAAGCTCGACGGCGGGCATGCCAAATTTCTGGTGCATGTCCACCGGGATGCCACGGCCGTTGTCCTCCACGGAAACGGAACCATCTACATGGATGGCCACCTTGATGAGTGAGCAGTAACCTGCGAGATGTTCATCAATGGAGTTGTCTAAAACCTCGAAGACGCAGTGGTGAAGACCACGTTCATCGGGATCTCCGATATACATTCCAGGCCGCTTGCGAACTGCATCCAGCCCCTCGAGTTTATCGATTTGCGCGGCATCATAAACTTGGGCCGCTGCGACCTGGGTTTCTGCTTTTTGGGATTCGTTCGAAGACTCTGACATGGTGCGACTGGAGGGTCAGAAATCCTGCCCTTAGAGACAAGGAAGTTCGCATGAAAAATGGGCTTTTTTTCGCCCCTGCGGGAAATGTGGTGAATTCCTAAATGAATCGCCTCCGCGTTAGCTAGCGGCCAGATTATTCCTCGATGTTGAGGCATTGGCGTTGCCATCGAAGGAGAATCTCAGACGGCTTTGCATCACCCAATGCAATTGCTTCCAGTGCGGCTCGGGAGGCGATCAGTGAGCCTTCGATATCCAGCTCACCGGCGAGAGTTTCCCTCGTTTTTATAAGCGCATCCACTTTCTTTTCGAAGTCCCGGTCCCTTTTCTTGCGCTTGGCCAAGGGGCGCTCAGGCCACTCTGAGGCGAGCATTTCCTTAACGGTCTCGACTGCGGTTTTAAAGCGCTTCACCCGATCTGGGCGGTAGTGGTGGGGTAGGGCGATATTGCGATTCTCGCTGAGGGCGATGCTCCATTCGAGCAATTGCTTGTTTGGGGAAACCATGAAGGACGGACGATCCCAAGTTTTTGCTTCCAAATCGCGCCATTCCCAAAGGCTTCTCAGACAGGCTAGGCCATAGGGTAAAAGCTTGCCTGATCCTTGGATGCGCCATGTTTCTTCTTTTGTATCGTCCCGATCTAAAACCTTCTGGCGGGTGGCAAGGCAGCTTTCCTCAAACCACTCGTAGCGGCCTTTTTCGTGAAGTTTGGCGACGATAATATCGCCCATTTCTAACAGGTAATTTACATCGTTGAGTGCGTAATCGACCATCTTTGGTGAGAGTGGGCGCTTGCCCCAATCCGCCTTCTGGGAGGATTTCACCAAATCTATGCCGAAGTATTGGCTAACGAGATCCCCGAGGCCGAAGCGCCGCGCGCCGAGCAGGCGGGACCCGATCTGGGTATCGAAAACCACGGCTGGCAGAGTGCCGAACTGACGCTTGAACATCGTCATGTCATAGTCCGCGCCGTGCATCCAGACGGTGGCCGTAGTGAGGTAGTCGCCCAGCGGTGAGAGATCCTCAATGGCGAGTGGATCAATCAACAAAGACTCGCCGCGGACGGCGAACTGGATGAGGCAAAGGGATTCACGATACCGGTGAAGGCTGTCCGCCTCGGTATCAATCGCGCAGATGGGCGTTCCCTCGGCGGGACGGATAGACCGCAGATACTCTGCGAGGCGCTCGGTGGAGACGATCATTGTGACTTTAAAACGAGCGATCTTTACCGATAGCAGCGACGAGGCGCTGCGTCACGAGACTGGGAGCAAAAGGCAACACATCTCGGTGGATCGATTTCGCGGTAGGGGAGTTCATAGGCACACCCTCGGATTCGTCCAAAGGGCTGACAAGAATAAATTCGGAGATCCGCTAAAAAGTGGTTAGAGTGCCTTAAATTTAAGACTCGCTGACTTTAAACTCTGCCGCTTGCTCCGGTGTGAGTTCAATGATTCTCCATGGTAGGCCGTGGGCATTGAGGTCTGCCATGAAGGCATCAGGATCGAGCTGCTCAATGTTCCAGACGCCCGCTTGGCGCCAATTTCCGCTGAGGATTTGCTTCGCGCCGATCATTGCTGGCACGCCAGTCGTGTAGGAAATCGCTTGCGAGCCGACTTCTGCGAAGCATGCCTCGTGATCACAGATGTTATAGATATAGATGGCCTTGGATTTACCATCCTTGAGGCCAGTGATGACGTTACCGATGCAGGTGCGGCCTTTGGTGGATTGGCCGAGGTCGCTGGGATTTGGCAAGACCGCTTTGAGAAACTGAAGGGGCACGATCTCGACTCCATTGTAATTTACCGGGTCAATCCGCGTCATGCCCACGTTCTGGAGCACTTCGAGGTGTTTTAAGTAGTTGGGTGAAAATGACATCCAGAACTGCGCCCGTTTGATGGTGGGGATGTGTTTCACGAGCGATTCGAGTTCCTCGTGATACATCCGGTAAATTTCGTAAGTGCCCACGCCATCCGGGCAAGTGAACGATTGGTGCTTAGACATCGGCGGCGTGCCGATCATGGAGCCGCTTTCCCAATGGCGGCACTCGGCAGTGACCTCGCGGATATTGATCTCTGGATTAAAATTCGTAGCGAAGGCCTTGCCATGGTCGCCGCCATTTACATCGATGATATCGAGAGTGTGGATCTCATCAAAATGATGCTTCAGCGCCCAAGCGGTGAATACATTCGTCACACCGGGATCGAAGCCAGAGCCGAGCAGCGCGGTGAGTCCTGCGGATGTAAATTTTTCCTGATACGCCCACTGCCACGAGTATTCGAATTTCGCGACGTCGAGCGGCTCGTAGTTTGCGGTATCCATGTAATCGCAGCCAGCGAGGAGGCAGGCATCCATCAGATTGAGATCTTGGTAGGGCAGGGCGACGTTGAGGAGAAGCTTGGCACCGGTTTTACGAATCAGCGCTGCGGTTTCCTCTGCATTGTCTGCATCCACCTTGGCGGTGCCGATGGTGCGGCCTGTGCGGAGTTTGACCTCTGCGGCGATCGCACCGCACTTGGCTAGGGTGCGGGAGGCCAAAGTGATCTCACCGAATACCTCGGGGAGCATTGCACATTTGTGGGCGACGACGCTGCCGACTCCGCCAGCTCCGATGATGAGAATAGGCTTCATAAAATTTCTGGCACAAGGCTTGTGAGATTCTCGGGCGGCTGGCAAGGATTTCTCCGTGACGGATTGACCTCATCCGGGAAAATTTTTCTGACAACTTTACAGTGGTATGGCGTTTTCTTCCCTGTAAGGCTTCTGCCAGCTCCACTCCGAGATATTCTCTATGAAATCCAGTAACCCACGTCCCATCCTCCTTCCTCACTCCGGTTTCACTCTGCTGGAAATGGTCATCGTTCTTGGCATCATCGCCTTGATCCTCGGCGGTGCGATCTACACGATGCAAGGCATTGGAGATGCGGCTAAACTGAAGCAGGTGGACTCAGACTTCAAGAGCCTAGAAAGCGCGTTGGCAATGTATAAGCTCAATGCTGGCAGTTATCCTTCTACTGCGCAGGGGCTAAAGGCACTGAACGAAAAGCCCACTTCCACTCCAGTGCCGCGCCGCTGGGTGCAAGTGATTACCAAGGTAAACCCAGATCCATGGGGAGCTCCCTACGGCTATAAATTCCCGGGTAAAAAGCGGGTAAATGAATTTGAAATGATTAGCAAGGGGCCAGACGGTATCGATAACACACCAGATGATCTCAGCAGTCAGGACGACTAACGCTCCGCGCGGCTTCACGTTGTTAGAAATCGTGATCGTGCTCGCCATCGCGGCCATGATCATGGGCGGAGCGATAGGGACGATGGTCTATTCCTCGGATGAGAGAGAGCTGCGGAATGCATCCACCCAGATCGAGCTGCTGGCGAAGCGCGCACGGACTACTGCCATTCTCCAGCAGATTCCCTACGCGCTAGAGTTCCGCGAAGGCATCATCCGCATGATGCCATTTGCCCAAGCGGGTAAAGATTTGCGGAAGACCATCCGTGGCCGCGAAATCGGCGGTGAGATCATCAAGGACGCAGCATCTGAGGACAATCAAGTGGCACTCGAGGGCGGCATCGCGATCTCAATGCGGCATTGGAATTCTGAAAAATGGCTGCCCACCACTAAGAATGTCGTGCACGTCTGGCGCTTCGATCCCGAGGGACTTTGCGAACCTATTTCCCTCCGCCTCTCACTTGATAAAAGTTATGCAGAGGACACCTACCACCCACTCACTGCAAGCATTAGTGAGGGTCTTCTTGAGGCACGATGATCACTCATTCTCAATCTCCTCACCGCGGATTTCTTTTGTTAGAAATGATTCTCGCACTTGCCGTGTTTGGCATGGCAGCCACGGGATTTGCAGTGGCTCTGAATCGCATGGCGGCGGCTGCCAGCTTGGCCCAAAGTGAGCTGCGCATCACCCGCATCTTGGATAGTGCGCTGGATGAAACGATTTTCCTCCCCGTCATCGAAGAAGGAGTCACGAGTAGCCCGGTGGGCAAGACGGGGATCGAGCTGGAGACTGAGATCAAGCTCCTCGATAATTTAGAGAATGAAGAGGGGCAAAAACTCCAGGAAATGTATCTCATCAAGATCACTGCAAAATGGTTTGAGAACCGCACCTTGCAAGAGCGTGCAGTGGAAACTTGGCGCTACAGCCGCATGTATCAACCATGAGGACCTATCCCGTCAGATCAAGGTCACATGGCTTCACGCTCTTCGAGATGCTGCTAGCCATGGGCCTGCTCGGGATTCTCGTAGGCATGGTCTTCACCACTGCCCGCACATCGCTCGCGCTGGGTAATACCATCGTCAAAACCCAGAATGAGGAAATGCTACATCAAGCGTTTTTTGAACTATTGTCCCAACGCTTTTCTGCATTGCCAGGGAATACACGGATGGAGCTCAAGTCATCATCTACCAGCTCGCATTATTTATCAGATCTCACGCTGCAAAATGTGCCGATGAGCTTCACATGGGGTGGCGAGGCAAAGATCGCAAAAGCCATCCAGCTCACCACCGTAAAGCGCCGCAGCGGCTTCCTAGACATCGTCTTGCGCTACTACGAGGAGGAGATTTTAAAAGACTCGAACGCAAAGTCCAAAAAACGCGCTGGTGAAGAAAAACCGTTTGAAGAAATCGTGCTGTTATCGGATGTGGCCTACTTCGAGTGGCGCGTCCTCGATGGCCGCTCGATGGAATGGGGCTACGATTGGGACATTCAAGGGCGGCTTCCTCTCCAAATGGAACTCACCGTCGCCATCGGCGCAACGGGCGAGGAAATGCGCCAAGTTTTCTGGCTACCTCCCAAGCAAAATCCCGAACTCATGATTCGCCAAATGGTGGAGTCAGGCAGCCCCACTGGCGATGAAAATGGCACCACCCCGCCACCTATAGCCGCTCCACCCGGCCCGGGCGGGCAGCCGCTCAACTTTCCCGCCCCACCGCCATGAAGTCTCGCTCTGCATTATCTTTGCATCCACGTGGCGTGGCACTTATGGCTGTGCTGTGGCTCATCGCTATTTTATCGATGGCGTGCATGGTCGCGCTCCGCGTCATTTCCTTTGATTTAGAGATCGCCTCCTCGAAGATCCACGGCTCACGTGCCCGCCAGATCGCGGAAATGGGCATTGCCGTGGGGTGCAATCCTTCCGTAAAACGCTCGGATCCACTGCTCTCCCGCACGGATGCCGAGACGGGTGAGAGTTTCCAAGCCAAAATCATTTCCGAGGGCGGGCGCTTCAATATCAATTATCTCATCCTGAAAAAAGATGACGAACTTCTCCGCTCTATTTTTATTTCATGGGGTCTCGAATTGAAAGATGCCCAAGCCCTCACCGATGCCCTCACCGATTGGGTGGATATCAATGACGAAAGCCAGCTCAATGGCGCAGAGAAAAAAGATTACGAAAAAGCCGGGCGCATCAATCAGCCATTCAACCGTCCTTTTTATGATATCGATGAAGTCGCGCTCGTCCGTGGCATGGACCTCGTCGAATCGTTACGACCAGATTGGCGCACATGGTTCACCATTTGGAGTGATGGCCCACTGGATTTGAATGATTCGGCTGCCGAGTTGATCGCCATCGCAGCAGACATTTCAGTGGATGAAGCCGAGGACATTCCTCAAAAAGTGCGTGGCATCGATGGCATCAAAGACACGAAGGACGATGAACCTTTTGATAGTATTGACCAAGCGCTTGCACTCATTGGTAAAAGTGCGGAGGATCTTATTAGTCCGGTGCCGCGCTTCAGCGCCACGCGTCAGGAATCCACCACCCGCATCGAAAGCATCGGCACCGCAGAAGGCGCTAAACGAAAAATCACCGTCATTGTTAGAAATCGCACCGGCAGGCCAGCCCTCCTCGAACGCACTGAAGAAATCATCCCGTGAGTAAATCTACTGAAAACGTTCTCCTCCTCCCCGGCGAAGCAGGCTGGGAAATCTGGACTGGCCAGAGCCCTGCTGAGTTTATCCTCCATGCCGCAACCGAGTGCACGCTCGCTGGCGATATCAAGGATCTCCCCAACGGCGAAGTGGTGCTGTTTTTCCCGGTCAAAGCCATCACCGCCATTCCCCTGCGCGTCAATAGCGAGGACGATGCCCTTTTTGTTGACCTCGCCGCGCTCCACGCTGAGCGCCTCGGCCTCCGCCCAGATCTGATGGCTGGTCAACTCACTGACCATTTCATCATTGCCCGCGAGACAGAAAACACCGCGCTCGTCTCCATCCTCCTGCGGCCACCCGGCGAGGGCGAAATGCCTAGCCGCGGCCCCAAGGCTTTCGATATATCGCCGCGCGCCTTCCCACTTGCCGGTGAGGCTATCGCCGTTTGGAAAGAATTCGGACGTTGGGTTTTTTCCGTCATCCACGGTGGAAATCTAGTTTACTGCCAAGCCACGTCCTCCACCTCCGGCCACCCAGATGATGACCTCGCTCGGGAAATCCGCCTTGCGATGATGCAGCTCTCCATGCAGGGCCTTAATATCCAGCCTGCAAGAATCGTCGTTTGGTCGAATGCACTTGAGATCAATCCCGCCGCCCTCCGCACCGCCTTCCGCGTGCAAGTCGATCTCGCACCGCGGCCCGCACCGCAAATTCCCGCTCCCATCAGCAAGCTACTTCCTGCGGATGTCCGGGCAGCACGTCGCGCTGCCACCAAGCGCCGCAATGCCATTTTCGCCATCGCTGCCGTCGCCCTCGCCTACCTCGGAATCATCGGTTGGTTCGGCTACGGGCTATGGAAAAATCATCAGGAAACCCGATCACTCCTCGCCCAAGCGGAAAAAGCCGCCCCGGATGGCGAAGCCTACTCGCTCCACATCAAAAAGTGGGACGAGCTTGCCGAAGGCATCGAACTCAAGAACTCACCCGTCGATATTCTCTCCCGCATCGCTTCCTGCATCCCGCCAAACAGCGGACTCCGCCTGCGTACGGCGGACATTAGTGCCACCGAAATCAGCCTCGTCGGCGAGGCGCCCCAGCTCCAAGCGGTCAATTCCTTCAGCCTAAACCTCACCAAAAACAACGACCTCCTCGTCTTCACCTGGCAGACCCCTGAGCCAAATCAATCCACCCGTGGTTGGGAATTTAATTTCGCAGCGGATGTTCCTAGCTTGGAAGCCCAGCCCTAACTGACCGCCACTGACAATTTTCCGAAACTCCGGCATTTACTCGTCACTACCCGCATTCTCTGATTTTCTTCTGCCGTAATCCTTCATGTCACCCAGCGAAAAAAAACTCCTGACCATCTTCGGTATCGCGGGATTCGTCGTTATCAATTTTCTCGCATTCAATCAGTTCCAGTCTCTGAAGCTCAAAATTGATCAGGAAAAAGCGCTCGCTCGCCAGCAGCTTGATAGTGCCGAGATGTTCCAAGCCAGCCGCGAACAAGTGCTCGATCAAATGGAGTGGCTTGCCAATCACGAACCACAGCCTGCCGCAAACCAAGATGTGCAAACCCGCCTCCAACAACTCGCCGAGCGCGAGGCGAACAGCTCTGGCTTGACGATCAAAACCCAGAAACCGCTGCCCACGGATGCAACAGAAGGCCGTATTTATCACCGCGCTAAAATTGAAATCACCGTCAATGGCACCGAAGATGCGCTTTACCGCTGGTTCGACCGCCTGAATTCTCCCGACGACTTCCGCTCAGCCTCGAAAATCCGCATCAAGCCGAACGACCAAGACGACACAAAAATCGATTGCACCGCCACAGTGGAGCAATGGTTCATTCCCGCACCCCCGGCATAAACAATTTCATTTCTCTCATTTGAAACCTTCGCTTTCCATCTTTCTCAGCACCGCCCTCCTCGCCGGATGGGCCTTCGCGCAGGTTCCTCAGAAAGCACCGCTCAGCCGCTACAGCGGGCTTTGGGAAAATTCACCCTTCACTTCCAAGCCACCTCCACCCGAGGCCGGGCCACTTGTGAATCCATTGGAAGACTACGTCTTGCTCGGCGTTTCGCCCATCCGCGGCGGCTACCGCGTGACCATGATGGAGAAAAAAGCGCCGGATAAGCGCATCACCGTGGACACGGATAACACCCAGTCGAACTACAAGATTCTCGGCGTCTCACGCAAACCCGGCGATGCCCTCGGCACTAGCGTGCAAATGTCCATCGGCAGTAATACTGGCACCATCCGCTACGATGAAAATACTCTGACTCTAGCAGCCGCCGCACCGCCGCAGCCCGCCGCGCCTCCAGGCCAGCCCCCCATGCCCGTGGCCCAGCCAGTTCCTCAAAATGGCCAACAACCCGTCCGCCAGCCGCGGCCACGCGTTGTGCCCCCACCCGCGCCCACTGCCGTGCCGCAACAGCAGCAAAATCAACCCGCGCCTCCGGCCCAGCCCATCCAACCACAAAATCAGCGCCCGCAACGCCGCGGAAACTAGCCTGACTCCGTTCATTTCATCCTTCCGATTTTTTTCCATGTCTCTCTCACGCACATTCGGCTTCCTCTTTCTCGCCAGCGCTTCCGTGTTTGCACAAAATCCCGCAGATGCACCGCCGGGTGTGCCTGTGCCGGGAGTTTCCCCTGCCCCACCTGCTGGCGAGCCGCAGCCACCCGGCGCTGCGGCGGATCCTGCTGCGGCAGTTGCCAAGCCAGATCTAGGTGCCACCCTCATCACTGAGCCCATCGAGGAACTCAAATTCAGCGGCGATGCACTCGCAGGGCTTTACCGCAAATACACTGGCCGCCGCGTCATCCCCACCGGTGCCGCAGCCATCGCGGAGTTCCGCTTTGTGCAAGATGCCAGTCCTGCCGATCCTCTGACTTACGCCCAAGCCGCCGAGCTTTTAAAAATCGCTGCCACGCTTGAGGGTTTTGTTTTTGTCCCGCACCCCCAAGATCCCAATCTGGATATCCTGACGGCAAATGGTGGTGATCGCCCGACCAAGGTTGGCGTCGCCGTTTACAACGAAAACAGCACCCTGCCCGATGGCGACTCGGTGATTTCCTACGTGATGAGCCTCGATTACATCAAGCCCGCGGAGGCTGTGAATACCTTCACGCAGATCATCGGCCAGCTCGGCGCGTATGGTTCCATCGCCGCCGTCCCGAATGCCGCCGCCGTGGTCATCACTGAAAACACCTCGCTCATTCGCAAACTCATCGATCTCAAAAAGGAAATCGATAAGCCCTCATCACAAGTCGGCACCCGTTTCATCAAGGTTCAATACGCGGATGTCACAGAGATTGCCGCCACCCTTTCCGAGCTTCTTTCTGCCCAACAATCCACTCAAAGCACCGCTGGCATCCAGCGGGCGGACGCGAATGCCGCGCAGGGCTTGCCGCCTGGCACCATACCGCAGCCCGGCGGTGATCCATCGGGTGGCGGCAGTGCCGAGGCCACTCCCATCCAGATCATCCCAGATCCCCGCACCAACCGCATTTTTGCGATGGGCCGCCCAGTTGATTTACTCTTCGTCGAGGGCCTTGTCCGTGAGTTTGATGTGGAAACCAGCGAGAAAAACTTCCTCCGGCGTAAGCTGCGTTTCCTGACGGTATCCGATTTTCTACCTATCGCTGGCGATGCGCTCACGCGTGCCTTCAGCGGCACGGGTGACAGTGGCGGAGGCGCAGCCGGTGGCGGC
>JAYULG010000218.1:0-3454 GCA_043763755.1 Akkermansiaceae bacterium
GCACAGTCACCGATGCTGGGGCTACCATTATCACGAATTATGCAGGCTCTTTTGTGGGAGAGGGTGGGTTTAGTCTTAATACCTCGAGCGGTAATCTGAACCTCGCATGGACAGCAGTCCCAGAACCGTCTATGTTAGTATTCTCAGCAGTTGCACTTTGCGGGTTAGGGTTACGCCGCCGCCGCACTGTATGATAGTAGGTGGCAAATATATTATTGGTATATTCTATAGGAAATTGAAGCAAAACTGGTGCTAATTTGACGCAACTTTTTAGATCGATGACATTAGCATATTGCACCGATATACTGTGAAAACAAAGCGGGGTGGGTGGTCGTGCATGACCGCTGCCCCGCCATTGTCGATTACCGGACACGGCCTAGTAGAAAAATTATCCCGCGAGGACGGCACGAGTTGTTACTCTGGCTACGATAGACTTAGCGAAGCCATCAACTAATGGCTTCTTGCAACCGTCCCGGAAGGCTAATGAAGCTAAGAAGTTCCTCCCAAAGGCACTACAAAGTTACCTTATCACTCAGGTTTTTTTGTATGGCTAAAGGTCGCTTACCAGTCGTTGCGGAGAGCTTGGTAAACATTCGCCTGGTCCACATAGGGGACGTTAAGTTTGTGCAGTGTAGCGCCCACTGGTCTTCGAGCGCGTAGGTAGAAGGTGTTATAATGAGAGTGATTCCAAGTGCGGCATTGAAACTATTTCGCATTGTATTGCACAGGATCCGAAGTGGCTTTTTTTAGCGAGCTTTGGAGGACGGGTTGAGTCGGAAAAACCCGCTTGGAGCGAGTGGTTGGGGGACTCGAATTCGCATCCAATGGACCCCGGCTGTTACAGTGGGTGGGTTGGGATCGGTTTCGATGGCTCCGGTCAATGAGGTCCAAGGTGAGAGGAGGTTGGAAGATTCTTCAATGGCCGGGGTAAAGGCACCCAATCCTGTCGCACGGGAGAATCGAACCCAAAATGCCCCGTCTCCACCGGAGACCAAGTGGCAGGGTGCAGAATCGTTGGATCTACTGGGGTTTCCACCGGTTGCGTATTCGAGAAAATTTGAGCGACCGTCTGCATCTGCGTCCGCCTCTGGCAAACGGAGATTTGGATCGGTGATGGAGATGAAGCTGCCAATCCATGGAGCGAAGGCCCCCCGCGAGGGAGCGGGTGAGGTGGCGAAATGGGACGTCCGATAGCGATTTCCTACAATGATTTCTGCTTCTGCAAGATGAAGTGACAAAAGTGGCTCGAGCCCAGTCAAGGTGCCGGCTTCAAATATTTTCCCACTGAAGCGAGCGACAAGAAACTCCGATCCAGACGGCTGCTGGATGAGCAATGAGACGATTTGACCCACCCATGGTGCGAGTGGAGCACCCGGGTTTTCGCGTGCGGCCATCTCAAAGCCATCGCCCACGGCATTCACTCCGATCCCGATGGAAGAAGCCGCACCGAAGGGCACGAAGCTGGATAGTATCTGCGCGAGTCCGCCTGAAGCCGCGGCATTTAAAATTTGCTCATCACTCATCCCGGGAAATGCGCCGATGCGAACCTGAACTCCTGCCGCCAGAGGAACACCTGCGAGGGAGGTCAGCGGTGCCAGAGGATTTTCTGTATCCGGAATCGAGGTGATGACCACGCCACTTGCCAAGACGGAGTGAGTGATGAGAGAGAGGAACAATAGAAGCGTGAGAAAAGGTTTCATGTTAAAGAGCCTTAGAAATCGTTGAGTGTGACTTTGAGTCGATAGAACGCCCGCTTTTGTCCGGGCGGTAGATTGAAGCTTAAGTTGCCATTTCCGAGTTGATTGACTGGAACTGTCAGTAGATTCCAAATTTGGAAATCAGTGGTGGTTTCCACTTGGTAAAGCAGATTGGGACGGGGAGTAAATCCTCTCGGAAATTTGAGTTCTCCAGTTAGAGGCAATTCGCCGGGCTCTGGATCGGGAGGCAAAGAGATCTGAGGTCCAGAGATAAGGCTCCCTTTTGCGAAGACGTATCCCGCGGGGCCGTCTCTTTGCAGGATAAGTGTGGAGAGAAAGTCGAGAGCTTGATTCGCTTCATTGCTACTGGTTTCTCCCACTTTGCGCCACCCTTCGAAACCTAGCTTCGAGGAGAAATAGTAAGAACCGCGCTGGTTGCTGATAGTAGGCTCATGAAGTGTGAGTAAATCTGCGGTTGTTGCGTTTTGGCCTTTATCGATGGGGAAAGCACCATTTGAAGAGACCCACTCGTTGAGCGAGGCAGATAGATTGATGGGAAGGGAAAAGACGTTTGAGCCGGAAATCACGGGGAGCAGAACGGATTGGAAGGCGGCATCACCGGAAAGCGCAATACGCAATGTGCCCGGCGTCCGTCGCACAATATAGAGACCAAAGGGATACCGCATAACCGCTCTATCTGCATTGGCCTCAATTCCTTTTTGTTCCCAACGTACCCGCGTGGAATTGAAGTAATAGACGTGCTCTTGTTGCGAGGTGGGATCAAAAATCACCACATTGTCTGCTAAACCAGCATGACTCGCAGCTCCAAGGCCGTATGAATTGTTAGCACCGAAGATGTCGGAGAGGTTTGAGTGCGCGCGCAATTGCACGAGAGTCCCCGGGGCGAGCCATGGTGTGAGGTTTGCAGCACAGGTGAGACTAGCGAAATTAAATTCATCCACATCCGAGATAAAGCCTTCTCCAGTTCCATCCAAAACTTGCAGGTAGGTCTTGCGGTTGAGGTCTTCGAAGACCTGATGACTTGATCCCCCTTGGAAGCTAACAGTAGTGCCAGCCACCGTGGCAACACGTCCCTGAAACTGTATATCAGGAAGCAGTTGGATGCCGAGGTAGGTCCGCACGGGAGTTCCGCATGGCGCTTGGCCAGAGACCTTCACAGTGTAGTGTCCGCGAGGTGGGCCATAGGCCGCTGGACCTTGGGCGTTTGAAATGGAACTACCCAACACGATAACAAGCATTACTGCAATGAGTCGCACTGTGTGGGTCCTAAATGAGGTAATCGGAGGGGAACTGATCATGACTTTGATGGCCCTCGTCTTCATGTGTTGGGCGCTCCATCGTCGAGAAGATTTCCCCAGATTGTCGTCGACAGTATAAAACCGGACAGTTTGTTAGAGGCCAAGACTGCCTGAAATTGAGGGCCAAATCGCTTTTGGATCTTGGTCAACAACCCAGAATTTCTGGTTTGGATGATGTATGATGGTTACCGACTTCCGGGCTGTCGTGCCGACCTCGTAGTTTTCACCTTCAAAATCGATGGTTTGGTCGCTGTTGACCTTGCGGGTGGTGCGTAGTGAAAAATGGGCGCTACTGAGATTCTAGTGGGTGGCAGGTTTCCATTTTTGGATTTCTAACCGACCTGCGATCCAATATGCCATCGCTTGGAAATTCCGGAATGTCCGGTAGCCTCTTGCGCGTTTGCGGGCCAGTTGGAGCAGTCCGTTGACCGCCTCAAT
>JAYULG010000219.1:0-3447 GCA_043763755.1 Akkermansiaceae bacterium
GCCTGAGTCCAACACATCGTCAATGGGTGAACGCTGGCGTAGAGCAGACGCGCGCAACACTTCGGTAAGTGCGGGAATATCGTCGCAACCTGTGCGGCGAGCAGGTTCAATCAGGAGCTGGGTCATGGATGGCTGCGTGTTGTCCCCTAAAACCTCGC
This sequence comes from Akkermansiaceae bacterium, assembly GCA_043763755.1. GTDB lineage: Bacteria > Verrucomicrobiota > Verrucomicrobiia > Verrucomicrobiales > Akkermansiaceae > Luteolibacter. Next base: position 159 of record JAYULG010000219.1, read on the forward strand.
CGGGTGCAATCTTGTCTGTGCATTTCGGATAAATACCTCGGGTGAACTACATGGCGTGTCAAAATTTCCGCGTGAATGGCAAATGAACTTTAGCCTGATTCCCTAATCCCGCGTCACTTCAGCAGCTCCCGCAGCGCCTCATGCGCCGTTGGTTCATTCGCCTCTGCTGGCAGCTTTCCCACCAGCGCCGCCACCATTTTCCCGCCCTTGCCATCGTAGCTCTTCAGAAACTCCGCAAAATTTTCAGATGCCTGCTCGTCTGCTAGATCACTGATCACTCGCAAGATCAAAACTTTCACCTTCCTCCCTTGCAGTCCTGCTAACAGACCATAGGCATTCATTTCCACTGCCCCGGCCCCATGCTCTGCCGCTAGCCGCCACGTATTTCGCCCGCTGCCACGAACGCCTCACCCGAAACCAGCTTCACTACCCGCATTTGCTGCCACTCGCCATCAGGCCATTCGTTACCTGAAAAATCAACGGAACTCAACGCCTTTTCACCGGGGAAAATCCGTCCTCCCTCTGCTGCTTTCCCGCTCTGCCATGCCATCACCGCCTCCACCCGCAGCCACGTTCCCGGTTTGTTAGAATCGGTGAGGCCGCCCGCTGGCCCTGTCGAGATCACTCGATCCACCGCATTGAGTGCCATCACCGTTGCTACGGTAGCAGTAGTATTCACGCAGCCCGATCCCATTTTGGCTGCCACCACCCGGTGCGGACCTACTTGGTATTCATGGATCACACAGCTACCCGATTGCACATTCCTCAATGGCTTTCCTATAACTCTTTCAAATTCAGTCTTATCCGAATCAAGAGCATAGAACCATGCTATAGTCCCGGCCTATGCAACATAAGTATAGGTAAACATTACTAAACTAATCAAGAAGCATAATCTAATTCTTTTGAAGATTGTCATATGATTATTAGCGACGGCACAGACTATGCTTCTGTGTTCCTTGTGCAAGCAATCTCTCGCAGAAAATTTGTTACCACCACAGCGGTCATCGCCGCCGGAGTTTCAGCCCTTGGCTACAACTCATCAAGGAAGGTTTCAAATCTACGCGGCACGATTCGCTTGCTACCTGTCGAAGGCATCATCTACTCCGAGTCATTCACCTGCTTCATGCAGCGGGCACGTTTTGATTCTGTAAGAGATGCTCTCGCCTCCATCCGTGATCGTTCGCTTCCCGTGAACGTCGTTCACAGTTCTGCAATCGATCATATTAAGCCTGTGGCAATGGCGCCTAATTCGATGGTTTGCAATACCCGCCGCACCGAGATACCTCGGGCGGCGGGTTCATCTGTCGAATCAACGGTGAGAACCGATTATCAAGACCAGCTCTAACCGACTCTTACCTTCTACCCCCATGGCCTCGCCGCGAATCCGAAAAAACCGCAAACGCAAGCCCACATCACAGTCGGCTGGGTCTCCATTCTCCGTCTCCCTCCGCGCAGCGCGTGACTTAATTGACGGCGGTCAGCAAGACCAGGCCCTAGCGGCTTTAAACTTGCTTGCAAACAACACCCGAAACACTACTCGCCGCGCTAAAATTCTATTGCTAATCGGTGCCTCCGAGTCCGGGCTTTCCCGTCACGCCGCCGCAGCTGTCGCTTATTCTCGTGCTGCCGCCTTTGCGCGCCAAGCTGCCGATTCCGAGCTACTCTTGCAATGTGCCTCAGGGGAAATACGCTCCCTCCTTCGCGCTATGCGCACCGAGGATGCAAAGGCAGCCGCTACCACTCTTCTGGCGGAACTCAGCCAAGCTCAGCAGGACTACGAAAAAATCCTCACTCTCACCCCAGCGCAATTTGCGGCACAAGGCAGTATTCAAGCTCCCGCTCAGCCGCCTCGGCCCACCGTTGTCCTCACGAAAATCGCCCATTCCTTTCTCGAAGCCGGTCTAACGACCGAAGCTCAAGGGTTTCTTCTCAAAGCCATCCAAGCCGCCCCAAATGGTGCCTCGCGCGCCCGCCAGTGTTTGGCGAGACTTGCACTGGCAGGAGACAATCCGGCGCAAGCAGAGCGCTTCGCCCGCGAGGCGCTGCTGATGGGTCGCTTCCAAGCCAAAACCACTGCCGCTTGGCAACTCTACTTGGATGCTCGGGCCCGCCAGAACCTAAAGCCCATTCTCGAGCCTGATCTTCTCGCCTCCTTCCAACAACACGCCAAGGCCCGCGTCGCCAGCGCCTCGATCCATTCAATCTCTCGCACGCTTCGGGCTCATAGCGATCCTTCCTGGAAGACCATCGCACAATCAGCTCTCACCGCTAGTTCCACCGATCCCATCATCGCCACCGAACTGGAGAAACTCATCCAAGCGGACGCCAAGCTCACCTCCTCACAGGAGGTGCTCCCCATTGCCGCCCGCGCGCTCAGACTCTTCCGTGCCAAAGACGTCTCGGCGCAAGAGCAAGTTGGCCACGCCAAAGCATACATCCGCTTCTCTCTACTCGCCTCTTCCACGCCTAACGTCACACTCATCATCCGCATCGCCACTGAGCGTTTCGGGGCTGACCACGCCGCGACCGTACGCCACGCCATGGCCTTGGGTGCCATCCAAGCGAAAGACACCGAGCGTGCCCGCACGTGGCTCTTCGCCCTACTCACCGATCTCCAGCCTGGCACTGAAGCATGGGGCAAAGCCACTTGGGCGCTTGCCCGCTTGGAAGAAGATCTCGAAAGATCCGGTGCGGCTTCCGTTTGGTATTTTGAGTTAGCAGAAAACACTCAAACTCCTCCCCGCTTTCGCATCCAAGCCATGCTCAAAGGCTTCCGCGAACTCGTCAAATCGAATGGTGCCGTCGATACTCCCAAGGTAAGCGCCACAGTCTCCTCAATTCTCTCCACCGTGGACGATTTCAAACTCGCCCTCGATGCTGCCAGACAGCTCGCTCTGGCGGGAAATTCCTTCCTCGATCTCAAGCTCCAAGCCGCCCAGCGTGGCAAATCTTTGGCCAGCACCGCTTATCTCGCCGCCCACACCTCCAGGGAGAAGCTCACCATCCTCGAATACGTCGCCCGCCGCCAAGCCTGGGACCTCGGTGATTCCGCCTCTATTTTGGAGCGTTGGGATCAGCTACCCCTCAAAGATCGATCAGAGTTTGAGACCCTAAGTGGCCCACTCTGGTATGAATACGTCTCTCTCGTCTTTAGAGCGCTTACCCTCAAAAACAGGTCTGTCGAAGCTAAGATCATCGTGGCAAGCATAATTGATCGTGATCGCTCCAACCCCGAAGGCTACGTTATCGTCGGTACGGAGTATGCTGAGTGGCTGCTGCGTAGCGGCCA
>JAYULG010000220.1:0-3442 GCA_043763755.1 Akkermansiaceae bacterium
CTATTCTGCGCACCTAGCCAATCATTCTTGGTGCGCGGGACGCTGGATTTTGCATTACCCCAGCGTGCGCTTTCAGCGATGATCGCGCCATCCACTTGGGTGGCGAGTAAGTTAATGCGGTTTTGCCATGCAGCGGGTGTTAGAGCGCCATTGCTGAAGAGGTGGCGTTGGATGCGATCTGCCCAGCGCATTCTATATTCGGCATTTCCGATCAGATCTTGGTGGAGGAAGAGCGGATTTGAGTAGGCAAAATCTGCCTCGTTTGCGCTGGGGAAGGGACCAGTGCGATCTTCATTTTCGTTGAAGAAAGTATGCTCGAAGTCATGCACGAAAAATTTAAAGCCTTGGCCCATATTATTATCCCTCCGGCGCGCACCATACCAATTGTTTGCGCGTTCATTGCTTAAAAAGGATGAGACGCAGCCATCGAAATTTCCGCTCCAAAAGGTGAGCAAAAGATAATCAATGAGATTATCTGCATCTAATAAAACTGGATCTGTAGTAGGTGTAAATCCATCCGCAGCGAGACCCATCATTTTGAAAAAATTCGCATTTGTCGGGTTGTTGCGGTGGATTTTGCCTTTATTCCAAAGATCTTGCCATGCGAGCAGATTGCCATCCGTTGTCTCGATGGTATAGCCGTTTGTCTGATCTGCTTTTACAACGTCATACTCTTCCTTTTTCCCGCCGAGATAGTCTTTTGCAAAGGCAGCATCTTTTCTTTCGTCAAAGCTGAAGAGACCCCAGTATTGGCCGTTGAGGTAAACATGGGCATACTGGATGTGTGACCCAGGTTGGCCCATGTCTAGCTGTGCTTGGCGTGAGGACTCCTCACGCAAGAAAGTGTTTTGGGTTCCACCATCGAATGACCACGAATAATTTTGGGCGGTGCGAAGGTCTATTTTATCAAACTCTGGTGCACCATCGCGGCCGAAGATTGGGTAGCGGAGTTTTGTATCGCCATATTCTTGCCGGAAAAGGAAGCGGATTGCATGCTTGGGATTTTCCTCGGAGCGGGAATATCCGCCGCGGACACGTAAGCCAGCGTTGATTTGAAATTGACCTTTACCAGTCGGGTTTTCTGCATCGGGCGGGCTAATCCACTCCATTGAGGCGGGCCTTTCCCATGCATTTCCGCGTTGGCCGGGATTTGAATAGATGCCCTGAGAGCCATTGATGTTAAAAAGATTGGGTAAGTCAGTGGTCACTGAAATGGTAGGCAGGGCGAGCAAGGCAGACTTTACTGAGGCTGCCCCACCGAGGAGAGGATTCGAGTTTCCTACAATCTGTGGATCCATTCCAAAATCCAAAATCTGGGATGTGCTACTGCTGCTGGGCCATCCAGGAGGTGCAGCTCCATTTGCAGATTGAGTGATCACATCATTGAGAAATAAATAGGTCTGAGTATCTATATCTGTCGCACGCCAACCGGTGAGAGTGGCGATGGAGCGCACCACGGTGGTGTTAGAAATAAGTATAGGTGCAGAATAGATCAGGCCATTGGTCTCGCTGGGGGTTGAGCCATCTGTAGTATAGCGGATCACGGCGGAAGGCGTAGTGCTGGTGATTACTAGGCTGAAAGGTGCGGTGAAGAAACCTCGGTCAATGCTGAATTGGGTGTCGGCGACGTTTCCCAATGAGCTAGGGTTGCCATTGATCCACCCGGGAGTTGCCTTGCCTTCACCGTAGAATGCTGAGCTTGAGAGAGCATCTAAGCTTCCCATGACTAGCTCGGGCAAGATCAAGAATGTGGAATCTGCAATGCTGGATTTGATACCATGCACTGCGAGCAGATTAGCCCCATTTACCAATGATGATAAGAGTGGTGTAAAATTGAATCCCCGCTTCTGTAGTGCTTGGCTGTTGGTGAAAGATGCCGTGGCTAGAGAATTCCAAAGCAGAGGCGATGGTGAGTTTGCATTGCCACCGGAATTGCTATTGAGCCATGCGGCAAATCCATCGCTGTTGCGCATCACAAGAGACAGGCTGTTTGCGCTACCCGCCCCGTTCGTGGTGAAGGGAATCCGCACCAAAGCGCTGGAGGAACCTGTCAGCGCAGCAGCAAGATCCGTCCCTACGACGCCACCTACTGAAACTGGCGTGGTTTCCGCTGCAAGCCCGCCATTTGCCACATCTCCAACGAGGCGAAAAACTCCAGAATCGAAACTTGTATAGGTGCCGGGCGCAGCGAAGAACTCAACGCTATCACCACCATTACCTTCAAACATTACGACTCGGAATGGATAACTCCCCGCTGCCAGATTTAGGGTTCCGAAATTATCAAGAGGTGCATGAAATGTATCATCTCGCACGACTTCGATGTTATTGATTAAAATTTGGCCCCCATCATCTGAGTTTATCCCAAAAGTATAGTTGCCAGAAATTGGTATCACTACCGTTCCGCTTGCAGAAATCACATATTGGTCACCTCCATTGCCGGGCGGTAGCGAGTTGTTTTGATAGTTACCTTCAGAGCCATCTCCCAAAAGATTAAGCACAGGTAGAATCGAGCTGTTGGTGCTAAGTATTGAAGGATCGGTCGTTGGAAGAGTCAGCAAGTTCAGCGCATCACTGAGGCCAGATACGGTGCCATTTTTAGAAATTTGTTTGACGGTCATTCCGGGTAAACTCAGCCCGTAGCCGTAGCCACTCCGTCCGCTGGGCCAAGCACTGTCATTGAAAGTGAGCTGATTCCAATTCACTGGGAGAGCGGCTGCGCTTTTCGGGGTGAGGTAGCGGCCACTGGCACTTTGGGAAATGAGCACTGTGCTATTGAAGCGAGGGCCATAAGACTCATCTGGCAGTTGGCGAGGGAGCTTCGGTGCAAACGATTGTTGAATCGTAGTGCCATCCGGACGGACGAGAGCTAGAAACTCTCCGTCTTTATCCAGTGAGAAATTCGTGTGCAACTGAGAAGGGTTCAGCCGCCTGTTTTTACTTGATGCCCAGACGATCAAAAATTCCCCCGGAGCGATTGTAATGACCGGGCTGCCTGATGAGAAACGCCACTTAGTAAGATTCGCAGCGCTATCCGTGAGATACCAACTGGAAAGATCGATGGATGAAGCAGTGGGATTGTGAATTTCGATCCAATCTGAATACGCGCCATCTTCATCAGCGAGAGTGGTTTTATTATCCGCCATCACTTCGCTGATCACTGGATTTGCATCGCAGTGAACAACCATGGCAAGCGCGAGAACTGTGACTAAAAGTGGGTTTTGACTCATTAGGGCTTGCCGACCCTATATTTAAAGATTCGAATTACAACTGCTAAAACCCCCGCGATTGCGTCTGACTTCCACAGCTACACATTCAGTATTGGGCAGTATGTGCTTTTCAATGCGCACAGAGACTTGAGTTAAATGATGATTTTCTAACAAAAATTCAGCGATATCTGTGGCCAGCGTTTCGATAAGATTGCGCGGACTCGCAGCGGCGAGAG
>JAYULG010000221.1:0-12396 GCA_043763755.1 Akkermansiaceae bacterium
GGGGCGGCGAAGCCGAAATTTCACGGCTCGTCTTGACCGCCTCGGGTGGCCCATTTCGCACTCTGCCAGCCGACCAATTTGCGGCAATCACGCCTGCCCAAGCACTCCAGCATCCGACGTGGAAAATGGGTGCGAAAATCACGATCGATTCCGCCACACTTTTTAACAAAGGCTTGGAGATGATCGAAGCACGCTGGCTCTTCGGCATCGGCATGGACCGCATTGATGTAATTGTGCATCCGCAGAGCATCGTTCACTCGATGGTCGAGTTCACAGACGGTTCCGTGCTCGCGCAGCTTAGCCGCACCGACATGTGTTTTCCGATTCAATACGCGCTGACCTGGCCGCAGCGCGTGAAAGGCGGGCTTCAGCCACTGGACTTTGCCGCACTTGCGAGGCTCGATTTCGAAGCACCCCGGCGGCTGGATTTCCCCGCGCTGGACCTCGCACAACAGGCTGGCACGCTGGGCGGCACTTTGCCTGCCGTGTATAACGCGACAAACGAATGTGCGGTGGAAGCCTTCCGCAGGGGCGAAATTTCCTTCCCCACCATCTGGCAATGCGTGGCAGCGGTGATGCAAGCCCATGTCTGCGAATCCTCCATCACGCTCGAATCCGTGGTTGCCGCAGACGGATGGGCGCGTGAAACTGCGGCTGCCTTCTGCCAAGCGCACACGCGCTAGAGTTTTCAAAGTCCCACCGCCATGACCTTTCCAAGTTTCCTGATTCCCTTCATCTGTGGCCTTCTTGCCACCGCCGCTTTGGCAAGTCCTGCAAACACGGAGCGCATCCTAAAATCCTATGAAGTAGTGATGGCAAAATGGAATACAGACATGCGCATTTCCACCTCACCGGAAGAACGCCAAGCAGCGCTCAAAGCCCGCCCAGATCCCGCCACCTATGCGACCAAGATATGGCAGGAAATTTCTCAATCGCTAGCCGAGGAATGGTCTCTAGATGCTGCGGCATGGTTCATTCGTATCAGCAATGGCCTCGCCACCACACTGCCGAATGGCGCGAGCGCTCCTGCCTTTGCGCAGGAAATTGATGCCATCCGCAAGGCGGTAGAGACCCATCACATGAGCAGTAAAAAACTCATCCCGATGTGCATCGCCCTCGTCTCCAGCCAAGACCCCCGCTCACTGAAGTTGTTAGAAAAAATTCAAGCAGAGCACCCAGACCCGAGCACGCAGGGTGTTGCAGCACTCGGTGCAGCAATGCTTCTCAAGGGCCTTGGTGAAGATCCGGAGCTGCTGAGGAAACGCCTCGGCTACATCCGCAAATCTATCATTCAAAGTTCTGAGATCACGCTTGAGGGCACCTCGGTTGCCAAGCTCGCTGAGGACGAACTTTACATCATCCGCTATCTTAGCAAGGGCCGCACCGCTCCGGATCTCGTCGGGATCGATACCTCATCCCGCGCACTGAACCTCTCTTCTTTCGCTGGAAAAGTCATCATCCTGCTCTTTTGGAATAGTAGCATCCAAGACGTGGAACGCACGCTCACCATCACCTCTGACTTAGAGAAAAAATTTCGCGATCGCCCCCTGGTGATCATCGGTGTGAATAGCGATCCCTCGGAAAAACTCCGCGCCATGCAAGCTGATGAGACCCTCACCTGGCCAAATTTCACCGATCCCGAAAACAAGCTTGCCGCCGAATACCGCGTGGGATCATGGCCTCTCGTCTATGTGTTAGATGGCGAACGCAAGATCCACTACGTAGGCCCACCCGGCTCATTTGTAGAACTCACAGCAGAGGCGCTCCTTTCAGATTCTAAATCACCAGCTAAGGAGTAGGCAGTTTCCAGCGAGTTATCGCTTGCGCGGCCCACCGTTCGTGGGCGATTGATCCTGCATGCCTGCTGGTAGTCTCCTCGCCCTCCTCGATGATATCGCCACGATTCTCGACGATGTTTCCATCCTGACGAAAAAAGCGGCGGCCAAAACGGCAGGTGTACTGGGAGACGATCTCGCCCTCAACGCCCAACAAGTGAGTGGAGTGGTTTCGAATCGGGAACTTCCCGTCGTCTGGGCAGTCGCCAAGGGCTCGTTCATCAATAAGCTCATCCTCGTCCCGCTCGCGCTCTTAATCAGCACTTTCGCTCCGTGGGCCATCGTACCTTTATTGATAATCGGTGGCCTTTACCTGTGCTTTGAGGGTTGTGAAAAACTCGCCCATCATTTTTTGCATCGGCGTGAGAAATCTGTGGAAAAAGCCGTTGAGGAACTCGCCACTCCGCTCACGCAAGAGACCGAAGCGGTGCGCATCAAAGGCGCCGTGCGCACGGATTTTGTGCTCTCAGCCGAGATCATCGCCATCACCCTCGGGATTGTGGCAGGCCAGGATTTTACCCGCCAGTTGATTGTCCTATCTACGATTTCTCTAGTAATGACCGTAGGAGTCTATGGCCTCGTGGCGGGTATCGTAAAACTCGATGATGCAGGACTTTACCTCACCCAGCGCCCCAACAGGCATGCACAAATGCTCGGCAGCGCCATCCTCTGGGTAGCTCCTTTTCTCATGAAAACTCTCTCCATTGTAGGCACTGCCGCGATGTTCCTCGTCGGCGGCGGGATCATCACCCACGGCATCCCATGGCTCCACCACACCATTGAGCACATCGCAGAAGCAGCAAAACAGACTGGTGGCGTTCTGGCTTTTTTTTCAGCGATCATTCCATCCCTGCTTGATGCCATCTGCGGGCTGCTCGCTGGCACCTTAGTCTTGCTGTTCGTCATTGGGATCAAAAAAGTCCTCGGCAAATCTGAGGCACCTGCCCACCACTGAATTTCAAATCGTCACACTCTGAGCGAGCAATAAAAACGGTGCGGGTCGCCGAGTATGGATGGCCCCGTATTTGGCAACCCGCCAGCCCGTGTTTGCACGTTCTGCCATCCATCCTTCCACGGCATTTGCCTCTTGTAATCCCGCAGCGTGCCCCGGATAGCACACTACCGAAATCACCCCACCTGGGCATTTTAGCACTCGCACCGCTGCATCAAGTGCCACAATCGTCTCTGCTGCGGTGGTGGTAAGTGCATGATCTTCACCCGGTAGATAGCCCAAGTTAAATAACACCGCTGCAATGCATGCTCGTGACGCGTGCTTCTCCATTCGGGCATGAGATTCTTGAAAAAAATCCACCCGCGCCGCCATGCCTGCCTGCACCATGCGCGCCCGCGCTGCTGCGATGGCGGCTTGTTGCACATCGAATGCAAGGACCCGCCCGCTGCTTCCCACCGCGCCCGCGAGAAAATGCGTGTCATGGCCATTTCCTGCCGTGGCATCGATCACCCAATCTCCCTCACGCAAAAATCCCGCGAGAATCTGGTGCACCAATGCCGTAGGCCGCGGCGGAAACATCATTTCAATTTCGCCGGGATTCATCATCTAGATGTCTGTTGCAAAAATACCCTCAAATCCACCTCAGGCTCAGGCTCTATGCGATCATAAATCCACTGCCCCAGCCTCGTCGCCATCCCCGACGCATAGAGCGCACCCTTAGATCCAAGGGCATTGAGCATCCATCCAGTGTCTCCCACAGGTCCGATCAAAGGTTGGCTACGGCGTAAAATCGGCCTGATGCCAGCCTCGTGGCCTACGATCTCAAAATCATTTCCTGCGAGCTTCCGTATCATCGCCTCCACTCGTTGTTTGCCATTTTCAGTGATCACATCGTCAAGCTGCTGCCATTCATAAGTCGAGCCAGCTTTGAATAATCCTCCTGTGATGGGAACGATCCAGCCACCCGCACCTACACGGATGCGAGATTGATCCCAATCGCTTGCCTTTACGATAAGGATTTCCCCCTTCGCACAGCGGTGCGGGCCATACTTATTCGCCATCAGCCCGGCCGCACCATCGCACGAAATCAAGTTTGCTTCATCGCTGGCAACCTCACCGATTTCATAACAGCCATGGTTCGTGAAAAACTCACGTGAGCCCTCCAAAAACGCCAAAACATCCACCCGTCCGCCGCCTTGCAGCTCGATAGCACCTGCCCAGCCATCCGGTGCTGCGACATCACCCTTGATCCATGGCAGCACCTCTGGGCTCGAAATTTTCCCACGAATCTTCGCCCACTCCCGCTCGGACTCCGCAAGCCGCAGCACCGGGAGTGGATACCATATTTGCCGCGCAATTAATTTCTCCACCTCCGCGTAAAAACTCAGTGCCTCTGGCAAAAACTCCGCAATGCGCCAGCTAGGGGCAAAGTTTTTCCCGGTAATCGGATTGATCATCCCCGCCGCCACTCGCGAACTCCCGCTTGTGCCTCGGTCCATCAGGCGAAATTTCACCCCGCGCTGCCACATCACCCATGCCATGCAGGTCCCTGCGAGTCCTTGGCCTACGATGGTCCACGTGGGAGGCAATGCGCTCACTTGGCCAGTAAATCTTCGTTGGGATCCACCCATGCCGCATCGTAGCCTTTCGCGTAATTAAACAAATGCTTGTGCGAGTAGGGCATGAATCGTGGGCGATCTTCTTTGTCCAGTTTCGCCATGATCGTGCCATTGAATGCCCGCATCATCTTCTGCATTAAGTGCAGCGTGAGCTGGCGACCCTTGCGCGATTTTTGCACCTGCTTGTGATTCAATTGCTCATCAGAAACTTCCACCAATTCATGATTGGTTAAATTCCAGCGGGTCATCAGCCTATCAAGCGGCTGCGGCCCGTGATCGCGTGTCAGTTCTTCCATGGGTGAGGTCTAGCGCAACCGTCGAGAATCGCTAAGCATAAAATTTTTCTCTCGTCCTATCTTCGGGCCGCCACTCAAAGAAGACATTTCATCACAGGCAAAAGAACGTAAAACAAAGTGCGCGCTGGCGCAGGGAACGCAGAAAATCGGCACCGCATTCTACCCACTGTTTTGCTTCCAGATGGTTGCGTGCCTCCCGCCAATAGCGTTTTGCATGATTCGAATGATGGACTCGCGCTCCTACGCGAACGATGCGGCCCCTCTCCGTGTTGGCTGGAAATCTCTGCAGCAAGCGCATGCGAGTGATGTTCTCATACTTCTTGGTCATGGCACCGTCTCGCGAGAGGTTTGATTCGTGCCATCTATAGCGCAGCACGAGCTTATCAGAGAACAACATGCAGCCGCTTTCGCAAAGTCTTAACCAAAGATCCCAATCCTCGAAGACGCGTAAGCTTACATCAAACAAGTTCTTTATGTGAAGGGAGGTGCGGCGATGCAATACACATCCCACAGTGACGATAGGACCATACACCGCCATCACCTCAAACGAGGTAGGTTTCTCAAGTGGCCACAATGAAGGTTTACCATTTTCCACTCCCCAACGCGCACGCTCAAATGCCTCGAGCTCGCCTATTTTGATGAATTTACCATGCTCGTTGATGTAACGACACAACCCATAGGCTGCGATGGGAGCTGGACTGTTTTCTAATAGCCCGACGAGATGCTCTAGCATATCGGGTTCCCATAGATCGTCAGCATCAAGAAAGATTACATAGTCAGAAGTGGGGTTTGAATAACTGAATCCGGCATTGCGGGCCGCACACAACCCACCATTTTCACGGCTTATCACTTGGATTCTTGAGTCGCTGGCCACCAGCTCAGTCGCGAGATCCAATGTACGATCCGATGATCCATCGTTCACGATTACCATTTCCCAATTGCGATGAGACTGCGCAATGACGGATTGCACCGTCTCCTCAAGCCAACGCTCGGAATTCCATGCTGGGATCACAACACTCACTAGGGGGAATGGTTTCATCGGTGGGGAATCTAAGGAGTTGGGGCAATCTTTCGTGGCAGTGGGCGCTGACAACCGATGTAATTGATTAGGAGAATGATCCTCTCATTCCCGGTGACAAGAAGATTTTTGGCACTCTAAACACCGTGGCGTGGCCACAAGAAGCTTTAGGATGCGATAAAAACCCGCTCACGATCATGTGAGGCACACCAGCAATATCGAAAGATGCCAGCAGTTTTATGAGTGAATCCGCGCCACTCATCGGTTCTGTTTCACTTTTGCAAGCAGTGCGAAGTGTGCGTCTGCGGCGATGCGGTCATTCATTGGAAAAAAAAGATGTAATCTCCTTCTCGTCTATCCCAACTTCGCTGCTACTATCTGAATCCAACGTCCACATATAGGTGACTCCTCAGGTGTCGTGAGGCGGTCTTTCGTGAACTCGATCGTGAATCCTGCCTCTTTGAGCAGGGCCTCGTAGTTATGAGATAGTGAAAGTTCAAAGCCATAAGGAAATGTATCAACTTCGCGAGATATATCATGATCGGTTGCGATGCTTTCCGTCAGAACGATTAAACAAGGCGCGCCATTCTTCCCAAGATCACGAAATATCTTTAGCACATCTTCTCTCGTAAAATACTCAAGCACTCCACCATTACTCAGAAGTAGAGTACCCGGGCAGGTTTCCGCTGCGAGCCATGCACTCGCATCTCCTTGGTGAAATGATAGCCGGGGTTCTGCGGCATACTTGACGCGGTTGTTCTCAATCTGAGCGGCGTTGAGATCCATCCCTTTGAAGTGAGGGATACCCATCAAGTGCTTGCTGAAGTGCTGAAGAATTTTGCCGTCTCCTGCGCCGATCTCGATGACCTGCTGAATTTTCACACCCGTCTTCTCGATGAGCGCTGCCACCTCGCCTACGATGCCCTGATGATGCGCTAGAAAAACTGTCTCGTAACGATGGGCAAAGCCTTCGTAAAACTCATCACTTACGCTCGATGACCAGTAGTCACGCAGGAATTCGCAAATCATCGAATGATCCCGTGTTTCAATCGCCCGCATCAAATGCGCATTGCGAATCAAGCGCCCACTCTCGGGCCATTCCGTGCTGAATGGTGATGCCTTCACCGCAGCGGAGTAGCTCGGCCGCAAGCTGATCAAAAGTTTGCCTGCGTGCCCTTTTACTCGGCGTAAGACTGGCAAGTCAGAGGATTTTCGGAAAGCGCGGAGCGATGTCATGGTTGTGTTTACCTGCAAGCAATACCAGAAGTTCAGATATCGGGAGTTATAGTTATCGTTTCCTTTTCGTCACGATTAGGAATGCAGAAAAACATAATATCATGGATGAGCTTGTCTCTGGCACTGTGACGAGGATCGCGCTGATTTGAGGTGCGTAAACTGAAAGATCTGCATGAAAGGTGGATTGACCCGGGATCGCGGATGCAGGTTGATTATCATATGTATTGATCGCATGCATCATTCCGGAGAGTTCCCAAGTGACACCATTGAAGAACAGCGCTGCGCCACCTGAATCACCATTCACCCCTTGTGCCTCCTCGGGAACACCAGCATTATATAGTGTTGCAAACGATCGCACATCGCCATTGCCAGAATTGGCAGTAATACTCGCGATGTTTACCTCGTTAGTTCCCCACCGCACTTCATTGGTCGGTGTGATTTTAAAACCAGCAAGATCATGAGGCACGGGTGGAATCACTTCGTTCCAGACATCATTGTTAGGTCCCGCTACCACAGTGACATCCCAGTAAGTAAGTGATAACGCCTGAGTTTTCCCATTTCCAATCATCATCACACCATCGCCCACGGTAGGTGCGGAAGTGCGGACGGCCAACGAGGGAAGGCTTGGTGCGGAAGTCAGGCGAAACAGGACGATGTCTGTCAAAACTGTCAGGCCGCCGCCGAGGCCGATGTTATTCAATCGTTGCCAGCTACCAGCCTGCGTGGTGTATGGTGTCCCACCAAATGTCACCGAGCCTGGCAGCGCACTCGCCACATGATTGGCAGTCATCACCCATTGATTGCTCAGATAGATCACTGAGGCCCCGTTCAATACACCCACATTACCGAAATACGGCTGCCCTCCCGGAGCGGTGTTGTTAGGCCCGCCTGAATCGATCACCACAGCGCGAGCACATTCCGTGACGCTCAACCATATCAGAAGCCATTTAATCATAATCGCGGAAGTGGGTAAATTTGCTGGATTTTTCATTCTATTTCCTTGCCAACGAGACTAACAAACCAAAGTTGAATGCCAAGAATGTTTTGCAGGCGTGGCACAATGCCATTCCAAGTTTTGGGTCGCGTTATAGAGATATGCGTGGTTTAAAAGCGCACCTATGCATGTTCCTACGTTGATTTCCCGCAAGCGAAATGGGGAAGAGCTATCGGGTTCTGAGATCCGCAAACTCATTGATGGCTATACCTCGGGTGTGGTGCCGGATTACCAAATGTCTGCATTTGCAATGGCGGTTTTTTTCAAGGGCATGACTCCAGCGGAAGTAGCTGCACTGACGCGAGCGATGATGGAAAGCGGCGATTGTTTTTCTCACCGCGTAGGCCATCCGACGGTGGTGGATAAGCATTCCACGGGTGGCATCGGGGACAAAGTTTCGCTCGTTCTTGCGCCGCTCGTTGCTTGCGCGGGGTGCTGGGTGCCGATGGTTTCTGGGAGAGGTCTTGGCATCACGGGTGGCACTCTGGACAAGCTGGAATCAATTCCGGGGTTCAAAGTGCAGGTCTCGCTGGCTGATGCAGCGGCGCAGCTAGAAAAAATCGGTGCCGTGATGATGGGGCAAACAGAGCGATTTTGCCCGGCGGATAAGAAACTTTACGCGCTGCGGGATGTGACAGGCACTGTGCCTTCTATTGCACTGATTACCGCTTCTATCATGTCAAAAAAGCTCGCGGAAAGTTTGGAACGTCTCGTGTTAGACGTGAAATTTGGCTCGGGTGCATTCATGCAAACGAGGGCGGATGCGGAGGTGCTAGCCGCCAGCATGATGGCCGTGGGCATGGAGATGGGAGTGGAAGTTCATACGGTTCTGAATCCGATGGACGAACCACTCGGGCGTGCGGTTGGAAACTCGCTGGAGGTGATCGAAGCGCTCGATTGCCTAAACGGCGGCGGCCCTGCGGACCTGCGAGATTTAGTTTTATCGCTGGCTGGAAAAATCGCGGGAGTGCCGCAGGATGAATTAGCAGCCATGCTCGACAATGGCGATGCCCGCCGCCGGTTCGAGCAGATCGTGGCAGCACAAGGCGGACGCCCAGCGGATCTTGCAAATTTAGCCGAGATTCACAAGGCACCGATCATTCGCGAGGTGATCTCCTCGCCTGGTGGAATAGTGTGTCGAATGCATGCAGGTCTCATCGGCCAAGCGGCGCTGCAACTTGGAGCAGGACGGGCGAAGGCGAGTGATGGGGTGGATTTCGCCGTGGGATTTGATCGGCTGCTAAAATGTGGTGAGACTGTAGAAGCAGGTCAGCCCGTGTGCCGCATCCATGCTCGCACGGCGGTGGATTTTGAGATGGCTGAGAGGTTGTTTGAGCGGGCGGTGAAAATTTGCGGGAAGTGAGCGAACTCGCTTCCCGCTTTTCAATTTCAAGCCTCAGGCAGGCGCTCCGACTGCGCCTGGGATCGGGCCATCATCTTCAGCCCGGCCTTCGTTGGTGGCTTTCGGAGCTGGCTTTTTCGTGAACTCATCCGGCATCGGCGGTGGCTTGGGCGCGGTGGGCGGGTTTTTCATTTCGCCGAAGTCGATGATGTCGCGAAGGTGGGTGGCATCGAGTGTTTCGAATTCGAGCAGCGCCTTGGCGATGAGTTCGACCTTATCACGCCCTTCGGTGAGGATGCGGGTGGCGATCTCGAAGGCATTGTCGATGAGATGTTTAATTTCCTCGTCGATGATTTTTGCGGTGCTCTCGCTGTAATTCGTGCGCCGCCCGCCCATATCGCCGCGGCCAAGGAAGACAGGGCCATCGCCCTCGCCATATTCCACCATGCCGAGTTTCTCGCTCATTCCCCACTCGCAGACCATGTGGCGGGAGAGCGCGGTGGCTTGGCGGATATCGCCTGAAGCACCGTTCGAGACATCATCGCTGTGGAAAGACTCGGCGATGCGGCCACCCATGGTGACGATGAGGTTGGCAAGTGCCTCCTTTTTCTGAGTGGAGTATTTATCACCGTCTGGGAGATACATCGTAGCTCCGAGGTAGGGGCCACGGGGAATGATGGTAACTTTGTGCAGAGGATTTGTGTCCGGCAGCACCATGTTCAGGTAGGCGTGGCCAGCTTCATGCCAAGCGGTGCCAGTTTTTTCCTTGTCGGACATGGCGAGGCTGCGGCGCTCACGGCCCCAGCGGACCTTATCGCGGGCTTCCTCCATTTCATCCAGAGTGACGGCAGAAAGACCACGGCGGGCCGCGAGAAGCGCTGATTCGTTGATTAAGTTTGCAAGTTCCGCACCTGAAAATCCGGGGGTGCCACGAGCGATTTTCGAGAGATCAACTCCTGCGGCGAGTTTGATTTTCTTGACGTGGACGCGGAGGATTTCTTCGCGTCCATTCACGTCTGGGAGAGAAATCGTGACTTGGCGGTCGAAGCGACCCGGGCGAAGCAACGCGGGATCCAGCACGTCTGGGCGGTTCGTCGCAGCGATGATGATGACACCTTCTTGGGTATCGAAGCCGTCCATTTCTACGAGCAATTGATTGAGCGTTTGTTCCCGCTCATCGTGCCCGCCGCCCATGCCATGGCCGCGGTGACGTCCTACAGCATCGATCTCATCAATGAAAATGAGGCAGGGTGCGTGTTTGCGGCCTTGTTCGAACATGTCGCGCACACGGGATGCGCCAACACCCACAAACATCTCGACGAAGTCCGAGCCAGAAATTGAGAAAAACGGAACATCTGCTTCGCCCGCGATGGCGCGAGCAAGGAGAGTTTTCCCGGTGCCGGGTGAGCCGACCATGAGGACTCCCTTGGGAATGGAACCGCCGAGTTTTTGAAATTTGCGGGGATCACGCAGGAAATCCACGATCTCGTAGAGTTCTTCCTTCGCTTCTTGGATGCCAGCCACGTCTTTAAATGTCACTTTGTTTCGATCCATCGTGAGGAGACGTGCCTTGCTTTTGCCGAAAGACATCGCTCCGCGCCCGGCGGACTTCATTTGCTGACGGAAGAGGAAAAATAGGATGCCGATGATCAGAAGGAAAGGCAGGAAGGTGAAGAGGATGCTCTTGAGATAATCGGTAGTGCGATCGTAGCCGGCATTCGTCGTGAGCAATTGCTTGAGGTCGTCACCAAGGATGGGAATCGAAACAGTGACGCTGAAAGGAGTGGCCTCAACGGGTTTTCCAGTGGGATCTTTTGGCACTTCCATGTTTGTCACCACTTCGCGGCGGCCTACGATCACGGCCTCGTTTGATCCCGGCGTAGTGAGGAGACGCAGCGGGTTGGTAAGGTCATTCGCCTTGATCTCACCGAATGCTTGAGCTTTGGCAAACTGGGCGAGAGAAAGAACTTCGGCTTCGGCTTCGGTGGGTTTGTCCGTTGCGGCGGCAAGTGGCTGCACCGTAAGCTCATTTCCAAGAATTTCCGTGATCTTATCCGATTGGAACGACAGATTGACCGGGACGCGGAAGTCAGAGGATTTTTTCTGAGGATCTTTGGGAAGGAGGAGTGGTGGATTCGCCCATCCCGTGATGGTGGCATCGTAGGCAGTGTCTGAGGTGACGACTTTCAGCGGCTGTTTGGGGTTGTTCAAAACGACACGGCCTTGCTCCCACGCTTGGCGGAATTGAGGATACTGGATGCTTTTTGCCGCCTTGCCCTGCTCGGTGCCGAGGAATGCATAGCCGAGGAAAATCATCGCTACGCTAAGAAGGATGAGGAGTTTCCAATTGAAGCCTCCCGCGTCGCCAGCAGGGCGATTCGAGTTGTTAGAAGGAGGCGTGGAGTTCGGTGAGTCTGACATGGTAGGCGTTAGAAGACCTGTGAACAATTTCGGACGAGCGAAGGTGGGTCGCAGGGGTGTGCGAGGATACCTCATCGGGACAAAAAGCAAACCCCTTTTTTGCACAGGTCTTGCGGGGCGGCGGTAGCTCTGCCAAGAAAGCGCACATGGAACCACCTCTGCCGAGAAACGATTCATCGCTCTCGCTCTTGCGACGGCTGAAGATCTTGGCGTGGCTGCGAGGCATCCCCGGGGTGGGGCGGCTGCGGGCATTGCGGCCCGGGACGGATGCGCAAGTGGGGGTGCTCGTGGATGCGTTTGCAGCGTTTGCGACCTTGGATGATGAACTCAGCGCATTGGAAGCGGACTTAATATTGGACATGCTGAGAAGTGCGTTTCCAGAAGTGGACCACGGCTGGCTAGGGCGGCGCTTGCAGCGGGCGGTGAAAAACCCACGGCCATTGCAGGGGCTAGCGATGGAGCTGAAGGACAGCTTTGACGATGCAGGGAAATTGGCACTCGGCTTGCAGCTATTCACACTGGTAGATGCAGCCGGGCGCTCTGAACGAAACAGGACGAGCTTTGAAATTTTCATGAGGCGGCTGGGCAAACCCGAATATGGGGTTGCGATTTTAAAAGAAATGCGTGGGGACGCCGGGCAGGTGGCATCCGAGGAACTGCCATTTGAGCGACTGATTTTCGGC
>JAYULG010000222.1:0-12379 GCA_043763755.1 Akkermansiaceae bacterium
GCGGTCTATCGCTCAACATATAATTACCACCGCAGCGTTGCAAAGGACGGAATCCCTTAGGCTGCGGCAGCAAATGGAACGTTGTCGTTTCGGGACTTAACCCCACGAACGCAAGTGCCGTATCGGGTTGTGGATTAAACGAAGGCACCAAATCCGCCACCCCAGCTTCGTAGTGAGCGTGTGCGGCGAGAGGTGCGATGGTGGCGAGAAGTGTCAGGAAAAGGACAGTGAATTTCATGGTTAGCGGCGGGTGGGATCGAGGAACGGATTGTTAGAATCTGCGAGACGGTTAGACACATCGGCCCACGACAGAGTCTCTACGTGGCAATCTGCGAACAGATAGTTAGCAACACCACGGTGGCGCTCTGCATCCACCTGCTGGCGGAATACGGCGGCAGGAAAAGAGGCACCGAAGTAATCGGAAAAGTGAAAATGATCGGTTCCCGCATAACTTGCCATCGCCTCGGCAAAGAGAATCGTGGCGTGTGGTGCGGTGAGCCGATCAAGGCGGGAATAATCTAAATGCGGTGCACCCGCAGGATTTGCAGTCAGGAAATCATTGAGAACATAGGAATAAGGCCGCGTCAGATGCGGATCTTGAGGACAGCGGAAAACCAACTTATCACCCGCATAAGGTTGCAAACTCAAAGACCATGAAACACCGCCATTTCTCCGCTGGTGGACGGTCTGCGGCAGCCGGGA
Source organism: Akkermansiaceae bacterium (assembly GCA_043763755.1). Classification (GTDB taxonomy): domain Bacteria; phylum Verrucomicrobiota; class Verrucomicrobiia; order Verrucomicrobiales; family Akkermansiaceae; genus Luteolibacter. The sequence continues at coordinate 703 of JAYULG010000222.1, forward strand.
TTGATTGTCTGAGGCATAGAGTAAGGCAGAGATTCCGATCTGCCGCATCTGCCGTGCGCAGGTGATTCGTTTACTACTCTCCATCACCCGCTGGGACACAGGGATGCACACTGAAAACAAAGTAAGCACGATGGCGATGACGACTAATACCTCGGTGAGCGAAAAGGCATGCCTACCAGATCGGCGGAATGATCGCATAAGAATGATTGAATGGTGAAATGGCGTGGACGCGCCATGGCAGCGTAGAAGATTAAGTGGGTAGTCACATACCCGTGGAGAGCGCAGGCCGCGTAGCTCGCGAGCCTCAATGCACAAAAGGCAGAAAACGCGTTCAGGGATTTGACCAACACATCCTACGGCAACCTACGAGATGCGCGGACCTTCCAATAAACGCTTCAGCTCAGCCCATGTTTCGTGGCGGCAAGGTGGGCGGCTCGGCAGCGCCTCGACCCGGAGAATTGATCAAATCCGGCAGGGCAATTTCATCAATCGATGAAGACTTGGGAAACTGGAGACACAGCAAGCTCACTGGTAAAATTTCCTTGAGCACTGTGGCCTTCATTCCTACGGAAACAGGCAAAAGCGGCGCACGCTCATTATTCTGGCCTTGGCGCGCTGCCGCAATTTTACAACAAAGCGCACACGGCCTCTCACCACTGAAAGTATCCCTCGCAGCCTCGAACATGCTCTGGTCATGCGAATACGAAATGAGCATGCCCGTCCACGCGTAAATTTGAATCAATGAATATGGGCCACCCACCAGATGCAGGCATACGAGTAGCGTGAACAAATCTTGGAATGGCTTCTTCAAAAATGAGTGGATTTGGGAAGGTGGTATCCTCCTTGTTTTAAGACAAGAACAAACAGGCAGGCTGCAAAACGTTCTCAAATCCGATGTCTGAATCAAGAAATACCTGTCAATTACGTAATTTGTATAATTTGGTTAAGTAATCTTAACTAGATTTAATTTATGGCTGAGTAAGACTTGGATTAGTTGGGCGAGCTGTGCCCTAAATAACTTAAATTAATTAAGTTTTAGCAACTTTACGGACATCAGGATTTAAAACTCCTGACAATTATTTAAAAATCATTACCTTAGCGGCAACAATTTCTTTTGGCCGTTTGCGCCAATTTCCGCATGAAACGAAACCACTCGTCAGAACAGGGAAGCCGCTTATTACTAGCAACTCTCTATTTGCTATGCAGTGTGTGTTTTGGACAGACATTGTATCAATTTGGAAATCCATCACCTGAGGAGCAACTTTACATTGAATACGTAAATCGTGCCCGGGCCAACCCTGCGGCTGAAGGCATACTACTTGCAAACACAACGGACCCAGACGTGGCTGCAAGTATGAATTACTTCGGCGTGAATCGAACCATGTTGAGAAATGAAATGGCGGCAATTCCGCCTTCTCCGCCGCTCGCGCCGAATGTCAGTTTGACAACAAGCGCACGTGGACATTCGCAATGGATGCTCACAAATGCTACCCAGTCACACAATCAAACTAATCCTGCTAATTCACCCGGCCAACGGATTACTGCTGCAGGCTATAATTTCTCCACGTGGGGTGAAAACATCTATGCCTATTGCAAGAATGCTTTCTACGGCCACGCAGGCTTTGAAGTGGATTGGGGGCCGGGCGGGTCGGGTGGGATGCTAGCCGGGCGCGGTCACAGAGTCGCGATCCATAGTGCGAACTATCGTGAAATTGGTGTTGGAGTGGTAAACGGAACGAACGGAGCGATCGGCCCTCAGTTAGTCACACAAAACTTCGGCACTCAAAGGTCCAGCAGTTACTTCGGGACGGGGGTTGCCTACTTTGATCTGAACGGAAACAATTTTTATGATCTCGGCGAAGCAATTCCGGGCCTCACTGTCAATATAAGTGGATCATCGTCCTATTGTAAAACTGCTAGTGGAGGTGGTTGGGTGATCCCACTTCCTGCAAGCACAGAAACGACAAATCGCACAATCACCTTTAGTGCCCTTGGTTTGCAACAATCTATCAACATCACAATTCCACCAAATCAAAACATTAAGGGGGACCTCAAGCTCAATTACATCCCACCCCCGATCACAAGTCCCGCCACCGCTTGGGTCGATAGCCCGCTCAATTTCACTTTTGGAGCGATCCCAGGTGCAGCCGCCTACCAATGGAAACGATGGGTACTTCAGAACGCAGCTTTGGAGAACTGCAATGATAAAAGCAATGTGACGATGTCGCTAAGTGGTGCTTACAGTGGTTTAAATACCACTTCGAAATTTGAAGGAACATCCTCCTTTCAACTTGTGAATGGAGGCAGTGCGAATGATCAGTTCATTACCCTGAATCCAATCTTCTACGGAGGCACTGCGCCATCAGTGAGCTTTCGCAGCCGTGTGGGGCTTGCAACCTCTGCGATCCTCCACAAGGTGCAATTCCAGGAGGTGGGATCGTCAGTGTGGCAAGATTGCTATTCGCAAGCGGGTGCTGGTCCGAACGCTGAAAACACCTTTACCCTTAGGACAATCAACCTATCCAGCATGTCAGGAAAATCATTCAAATTAAGATTTTTCACAAGCTTCTCTACCGGTGGAACTACTTATACAAGTCTGGGATCGGGCTATGGATGGATGATCGATGCCATCGCCTTTAGTAACGTCTTTGGACTCTCCAATCCCTCTCTGGAAACGCTTACGCAGCCCTCGGCGATTTTCACTCCTCCCGCAGAAGGAGCTTATCTTATGGGCATCGCACCTCAAATTTCAGGAACTAACTTTCCGGCCTCATACCAAACTCTTCAAGTAGTCGCCGCGCCACCACCTTCCTTCGTCACTTGGGCCACTGATTTGGAAAACCTTAGTGGGCTGGCGCTGGGCACCTTAGTAAATTCACCCAATGGAGATCATGATAACGATGGTTTTGAAAACCTGATCGAGTATGGGTTTGGCACATCACCAGTGAGTTCAAATGGAATATCAGATCGGATGCCGACCACCCGCGCCAGCGAGACACATTTCATCCTTACCTACCAACGCGATACGGCCTTGGCTGATTTGAGCTTCACTCCATGTGTAAGCGGAGACATTCACTCTTGGAAAAGCCCGGGGCAGGCTGGGGTGCCAGCCGAGTTTATTGACATTCTTATTTCAACTACTAACGGAATCCAAACTCGCGAGGCAAGCATTCCTAAGACTGCTATGTCGAACTGCTTCATGACGGTGCAGATCAAACGGAACTGAGTAATCACGAGCATTTCCTTGTAGGAAACACTTAATACTCATCATAGCCATAGTCGTCACAGTGGCCTGTGTCATATCCGCCGCTATCATAGTAATTGTGACTGCTGTGACTATAGCTATTACGATCATTGTCATTAGCGATCGCGTAGCCCACAAGTCCTGCGGCAGCCACTCCAGCTATCGCCACTACCGGGTCCACGGTCTGCATTGCCCTGCCATTTGTATCATAGGTGGTCATGCAACTGACACTTGAGAATCCGAGCGCTGTCACCATGGACCATGTTGCTATCCGGCGGCCTGAAAGTTTGTTTTTCATGTCTCAATGGACGCGCTGAGACCCGGATTATTCGAAACATTTTATACCCATATCAAACTCGCCGTACCTTACCGCTCGCAGTAATGGGTAATTCTTCTACAAACCGCACACGCACTGGCACCTTGTAGCTTGAGAGCACCTTCTTACACCACTGGGTAAGCGCACGCGCGGAAGTGGATGCACCGACCTTTAAAATCACTTCCGCCACTGGTATGGTGCCTAAGACCGGATGCGCAAGCCCCGTTACCCGGCACTTTAGCACTGCCGGATGGCTGTTTAGAACTAGCTCTACCTCCTCAGGAAAAACCTTCATTCCACTTACATTAAGCACACTTTTTTTCCTGCCTCTCAGATAGACCCTGCCAGCCGCATCCGTCGCTGCGATATCTCCTGTGGCAAACCACCCATCCACGCAGATATCCTCGCACGTTTGCCAAGGAGAAAGATAGGCATCAAACATTCCGGGGCCTTTGATCCAAAGTTCACCAAGCCGCCCGGAGGTGACGGGCATCCCCTCCTCATTGCGCAGCTCCACATCATACGCTGGCAGTGGCCTGCCCACGGCGAGTGGCGTGTCCCCTGCCCCGCCGATATTGAGCAATGGCAGGCCCACCTCGATGATCCCCATGCCTTGCGCCAGTGGCTTACCGAATCTCGTGAAAAAATCGTGTGCCACAGCTTCTGATAATGGTGCCGCTGTGCTGATAGCCAGACGCAGATCCGGCCAGCAGTAATCGCTCCGATCCGCCGCTAGCAGTGCATGGTGAAACGGTGCGGCATAGAGCACAGTGGCACGAAATTTTTTGGCAGTTGTTAAAATTTCCGAGGCGAGATGACAGGTGCCGATGATAGTGCATGCGCCATGGTAAAGATAGAGAACGATAGAAACCGCAAAATGATGGGCCATGGGCAATGTCCACAACACCCGGTCTGCCGGGCCAATTCCCAATCCAGCGTTCGCCGCCTCGATCCTTGCGCGGAGCCTGTTGTGGCTCAATACCACGCCCTTACTCCTGCCCGTGGTTCCAGAACTGAAGCGAATGAACGCAGGATCCAGGGCTATAAACTCTTGTTCACATGCGAGTGGTTTCGTTTTTAACAAACACCAATTAGCACCCGTTTCATTTTCCGGTGGCCCTGTGTATGGCATTGGCCGATTGGAGTCGCGCCCAAAAATCAAGCCGCAAAGGCCTGTACGCTCAATGATTGTACCCCGCTCAGTTTCGGTGAGTTCCTCCGCCAGCGGCACCAGACACGCACCTGCTTTGAGAATTCCCAATGCGAGAATGATATACTCCACACCATTTGCACATGCCAGCCCCACACGTGGCACGCCTTTGCTGCGGAATCCTCGGCATTGCTTTAGCCATTTTGAAACGAGAGAAACGCGCTCAAAAAGTTCTCCATAGCACAGCACAAGATCATCCGACATCAAGGCAGGCCGATGAGCAGATGCCCTCAGGCTGATTTCATCCACAATGTTCACACCCTCGTCATACTCCTCATGCCATTTCCAGCAAAGCACCAAATACCGCATTGGCGGGCTGATATTGCTCTCGAAAGCACACCAACAAACTGGCTTTTTCGAAAAATCCAGTTTACCGATGCTCTCAGAAACTGCAAAAATCCGCTCGATTTCATGAACAATTCTGACACCCACGGAAATGCCGTCCATATCAAAGCCATCAGTGATCGATTTGCAATAGATGGAAAATTTTTCGCTGCGGAAGAGATTAAAAGTGGTCACATCAATTCCACGTTCCGCGTCTCCTACCAACAAGTGGATGGATCTATCCAACGCTTCATCATACAGGCGATCAATCGCAACGTCTTCGCTGATCCCACGGCAGTGATGCGCAATGTGGAATCGATCACCACACATATTCAACATCGAGTTTCAAAGCTGAAAAATGCTCTCGGAAGCCAATCTCTGCACCTCGTTCCCACCCGCGCTGGTGGCTCATGGATCGAGGACGCAGACGGCACATTCTGGCGTTGTTACAACTATATCGAAGGCTGCGTGACCTACGATATCGTGGAAAATACTCACCAAGCGTATCAAGCAGCTCGCGCATTTGGTGCCTTTCAAAACCTCGTCAGTGATCTAGATCCTCTTGCCATCGTCGAGACCATCCCGGACTTTCACCACACCCTGAAGCGCTTTGAGCACCTGTTAGAAATCGCCGCAAAAGATCCCCTCTCCCGTCTTGCCTCTGTGCACGAAGAGTTCGATTTCATACTCGCCCGGGAAGACCTTACTAGCATCTTGCTTGACCTTGCTGCCGATGGCCAGATCCCCACTCGCATCACTCACAATGATACAAAAATCAACAATGTGATGTTTGATGCAAAATCAGATGAAGCAGTCTGTGTGATCGATCTGGATACCGTCATGCCCGGCCTCGCGCTTTATGATTTTGGCGATCTCGTCCGCAGTGCCACCAGCCCGGCTGCCGAAGATGAGCAGGATCTCTCAAAAGTCACTCTCAGGCTACCCATGTTTGAAGCCCTCGTCAGAGGCTATCTGGAGACGGCATCAAGTTTTCTAAATGAGACAGAAATTTCCCATCTCGTGCATTCGGGGAAACTTCTTTCACTCGAAGTAGGAATCCGTTTTCTAACAGATCATCTCGAAGGCGATGTTTATTTCCGCACCCATCGGCCCAACCACAATCTTGATCGTTGCCGCACGCAGCTCAAACTTGTTGAGTCCATCGAGCAGCAGGAACTCGAAATGCAAACGATCGTCAGAAAGGTGCAGCAGTCTCTGCCGCTTTCCGCAGAGCGGCCGGGTATAGCCGATGCTCGATGAGCTGGATCCTTGCATGTAAAGATTCCGCAGTGTCGCCGGGAAGGGTGAGCAATTTCTCCTGAAGAATAATCGGCCCGGTGTCCATCCCTTCATCTACAAAATGCACCGTGCAGCCTGCTTCACTCACTCCCGCATCCAATGCTTGTTTCCATGATTCCAAGCCGGGAAACGCGGGTAAAAGAGAAGGATGAATGTTGAGAATCCGGCTCGGAAATTGATCGAGCAGTGGACGTTTTACGAGCCGTAGAAATCCCGCGAGGCAGACCCACTCCACACCCGCCGCCTTCAGTCGCGCTGCGGTTTCCGCCTGAGATTCTTCGGGGAATTTGGTTTTAAATCCACGGCAGTCGATCACTCCTGTTTCGATTCCACGCCGCTGCGCACGTTCAAGGATGAATGCACCTGGGTTATCTGAAAGCACGAGCGCGATGCGTGCGTGTAATTCCTCGGCATCGATCGCATCAAGAATCGCCTGCATATTTGAGCCAGAACCAGAACCGAGAATGCCGAGAACCATGCACCTGATTGAAGCGATCCTGCCACTCTGCCAAGTGCCAAGTGATCTTTTGCAGACTTGGCACTTGGTGATCCGTGTTTCCCCCTTTACCAGAATGCCTATGCAAAACGCCCGCATTGATGCTCTTGCCCGCCAACTCGTTCGATATTCCACTTCGCTCAAAAAGGGCGAAAAAATCCTGCTCGATCTCCACGATGTGCCAGACTCCATCGGGCTAGCTCTGATCCGCGAGGTGCGGGCACGCGGGGCCTATCCATTTTTAAAAATCCACCAAGGCCGCCTCACCCGCGAGATGCTCCTAGGTGCGGAAGACTCCCAATACGAAGCTCTCGCCAAGCAACTCCTCACCGAGATGAAAGAAATGGACGCCTACATCGCCATCCGCGGCGGACACAACATTGCAGAGACCTCAGACGTGCCCGCAGAGCGCATGAAGCTCGCCATGAAACACATGCGTCCTGTGCTCGACTATCGAGTGAAGAAAACCAAATGGTGCGTCCTGCGCTGGCCCACCCCATCCATGGCGCAACAAGCTGGCATGAGCACTGAGGCGTTTGAAAATTTTTACTTCGATGTTTGCCTGCTCGATTACAAAGCCCTCGTCCCAGCCATGAATGCGCTCAAAAAGCTCATGGATAAAACTGACCGAGTAGAACTCATCAGTCCTGGCACGCATCTCAAGTTCTCCATCAAAGGAATCGACGCCGTCGTCTGTGGTGGAAATTATAACATACCTGATGGCGAAGTTTTTACGGCACCCGTGAAAAACTCCGTGGAAGGATACGTCACTTACAATGCCCCCACAATTTACCAGGGCATCCCATTCGATGGCATTCGCCTAGAGTTTTCTGAAGGTAAAATCATCAAGGCTGAAGCGGGCATGAAGACCAAGGAGCTAAACCGCATCCTAGATAGCGATGCAGGTGCGCGCTTCATCGGCGAGTTTGCCCTCGGCTTCCACCCCACTATCCGTGAGCCAATGCGGGACATCCTCTTCGACGAGAAAATTGCTGGCTCCTTCCACTTCACCCCCGGCCAAGCCTACGATGAAGCAGACAATGGCAATCGCTCCCAAGTCCACTGGGACATGGTAAACATCCAGAGAAAAGACTACGGCGGCGGCGAAGTCTGGTTCGACGGCAAGCTCATCCGCAAAGACGGAATCTTCCTGTCCAAGGCACTTGGAAAACTCAATAGCTTAGCTGGCTCACCCCTTCTAATTAGGCATTGAAGGAGCATTCTTTCCGAAGATTCAAAAAGCACCATCGATGGTCATGGGTAAGTCACGCCCCGGCACCCAGATAAGGTTGGCTCCGCGCCGTGCTGAGATGTCCAAGATATCTTTTCCACGAGGGTGTAAAAACCGGAAATCACGGTGCCGCCGATGTCACTTTGGTGGCGAGCCCACTTAGATGCTTCGAGAATCTTGCCTTCAGGGCAAAGGGTGGAGCAAGAGAAAGCGGTAGCGCGGCGGTCGAGGAGAGAGAGATTCCAATGATGGGATTGATGGTATCCTTGCGATGGCCAAGGTAGAGCTTGGCGCGAAGGTTGTGCTTCAGGAACAACTTCACATAGAGTCGTCCAGACTTGAGCTGCTTCACCAAGCGCTGAAGTCCCGCCTCGTTGGCGTCCGTTGGGTATACAGAAATAACCGCCACCCCCGTAATTTGAAATATTCGACACAGAAATCACCTCGGAAAGCGTGTTTGGGTGAATGTTTCAGCCCCTTATTGTCTTAGCCATTCAGAAAGGGTGTTTCGAATATCAAAAACAGTGGGCGTATGACTGGGGCTGATAGTGCTGGTTCCGGATTAAGGAACCAACTTTCCTTACGGCCATTTAAAATTATCAGTTGGGGTGTGGAGAGCTTTGGCATTGGAATGGAGCGGGATCGAGCTCTTCTTGAATTGGCGCGGTGAATTTCCTCGAGGAAGCTGCCTTTTTCCCCTCAAACTGCTAGGGACTTTTTCTTGGCTCGCGAAGTTTTCCGTCCCACACTCCGTTGATGAGCACTGCCGCACGTATTCCTGAAGATATTAAGACTGCCATGAGGGCGAAGGACTCACTTGCGCTCAATGCGCTGCGTGCACTCAAAACTGCGCTCACTAATGCTGCCATCGAGAAGGGTGGCCTTGGCACTGAATTGGAGGAATCTGAAGTGCTTGCCATCGTTCGCAAACAAATCAAACAACGCCAAGACTCTATTGTGCAGTTTGAAAAAGCCGGACGCACCGAGCTTGCGACTACGGAGAAATCTGAAATCGCTATTCTCTCCATCTATCTTCCCGCCGCTCTGACTGACTCCGAGTTGGCCGCTATCGTGGCACAAGCTCTCGTAGAGACGGGTGCCACCAGTAAGGCAGACATGGGAAAAGTGATGAAGCGCGCTCAAGAACTCGCTGAAGGCCGTGCCGATGGCAAACTCCTCTCTGCGGCCGTGGCCCGCACGTGGGCATCCTAGATGGATGGCGGGCGATGCTTGATTTCAAGGTAGACTAACACTCACCTGATAGAAACGCTTTGGCACGCCGGGATCGGTGACGATGAACGAGCGAGGTGAACCATCGCCTGTTAAAGCCTGTTGATCAGGTGTGTTGATCCACACAATGAGATCGTCTGACTGCCGGAGCCGATAGGTCCTGCCCTGTGAAGTTGGGAAAATGATATTCAATGAAGCTACACTTGCCGAGACCGTGGCGGCAAAGCGGCTGTTCGCATTATTAGGATCCGTTAGAGCAAGCCATTCATCATTATTGCTTATGCCATCGTTATCGAAATCAAAGGTAGGCGCGCGTTGCGGCACAGTGGCATTTGCAGGAAGAATTTCATAGCTCCACGCATTGTAAATGTTTAGATGACCCGCTTCGTAGGCACCTATATCTGGCTGCCCGATAATGCCGAAGCCGCGTGCATCGCCAGTAAGTGCCGGCACGAGCAGTGGCGCAGCATTGCGCGCTGGGCTGCCGGGCAAAAGGGCAATCGTCTGAGTGGGGCCTCCGTAGTTTCCGAGGGGTGCGAGCAAGATTGTGGCAGGGGTGTGATTGATCGCATCGCTAGGAGGAGTGAAACTTGAAGTGGCATTTCCCGTGCCGATGAGATTGCCCCCTTGGCTGGTGAAAGTATTAGGAAACGTGCCAACACCAGATGCGATATCGCCATTAGGATTTTCTGCGATGATGCTATTACGAACAAGGGTTTGCACGCCCGCAAGACCCGAACTGAAGACGGCTCCCCCAAGCCCGGCGGGTGCAAGGTTCCCGCTCAGCGTGCAGTGACTAATCGTTGTGCGGCCTCGTTCATTGAGGATAGCACCACCTCCCCCACCTTCATTTGCTGCATTTCCCGAAAAGGTGCATTGGCTAAGATTTACGGTGGAAGTTATAGGTAACGTCGTATCGGAGGTGAGGCTATGAATGGCACCTCCCGAGCGGGCAGAATTCTGAGTGAAGGTGGATTTTGAGCCGATTATATTTCCATAGTAGTTATAGATTGCACCGCCGAGGCTCGCTAAATTTCCCGCGAAGTTACAGTTTTCTATAGTAAGTGTTTGTAAATTTTCTATCGCACCACCAAAGCCAGCCGAGTTATTGTTTAAGTTGGAATTTGTGAGAATCAAAATACCCTTGTTGCGAATCGCACCGCCGCCTTGGAAAGCTCCGCCGTTGTTTGAAGCTAGGACACACCGGTCTATCACCAATCGCCCGCCTGAGTTATGGATTGCACCTCCACCGCTTACGAGTGAGCTGCCGCCGCCATTAGTGAGCGTGAGATTCCGCAGGGTGAGTGAGTTTTCCGCGGTGAGATTGATGAGTCGGAAATTCCCGGCTGCACCTTGATTTGCTTTGCCATTGAGCGTGAGACCTAGGGGAAGGGCGCTCGCATCTATTAAAATTCGTTTCATGACCGTGAGCGGGCTGGCGAGAGATATAATTCCTCCGTTTAAGCTACTATTAAATGTAATGAGAGTACCATTCGCCGTGAATGGCGCATCTTGGATGGCAGCACGTAATGAACCCACGCCGCTATCTGCAAGGGTGGTGACTACGGCTGTTGCGCCTAGCAGTGCTGAGTCGAAAGAGATATCACCCACAGATATTGACCACGTTTGCACAACTCCACCATTGCCGACGACGAAGCCGGATTGAAAATTCTGCGGGACTGGGTGGGTGGCGATGTTTTTAATTATGATTTCCACGCGATCTACCAGTTGGCTAAAAAACACATTTACGCTGCCGGTGTCAGTGACGTGGGTTCCGGGATCGGGCGGGTTGCTCGTGAGTGGGTGATTGAAATTTCCGGTGAGTGTATCTCCTGCAAAGGTGAAAGCCGGGCTACTTGGAAGACGCGGAACGAGCTGAGGTGTGGTCACCAAATTTCCATTCAGAAAACCGCGGATTGTAAGAACATCTTGGCTATTGAAGCCACTGCTTTTGATCAGCGCATTGATGGAGTTGAGATCAAAACGGAGATCGATCACCGGGTTTTGGAACTGCATTGAAAGCTTATAGCGGTCGAAGTCTCCATTCGTTGGCAAAGTCAAAGGTGCGGCGCCATCTTCCCCATAGTAGCCGAAGCATGAGAATGCCACGTCGTTGGCGGCATTCGCCGATGCCTCATTCTGAGGGGACACGATAGGCAAGCTGTTAGGAAGATTCGGCCAGCGCTCAACTGCCCAATCTGAGTAGGAAAACATGCCACCCGTAGTTCCTAAATGTTCTAGGGTGAAACTGAGATTGTTTGTTGCGGTGGGGCGCTGGTAAGTCTTTGTGGCAGAGTTATATTCCATTGGGCTGAGATCGCCCTGGA
>JAYULG010000223.1:0-3422 GCA_043763755.1 Akkermansiaceae bacterium
GGCTTTAAAGACTCCGATTCAAAGATGCGCAATGTTTGTCATGCTTCAGATTCGCCAGAAGCGGCTGCGGATGAACTCAAACGCTTTTTCAAGGAGGGCGAAATTTTTAGTATTTAACAAGATGATCGTGGAGCGCCTAAAATACGTGATCTGGGCCGCAGATTTGGAGCGGGCTACGGTGTTCTATCAGAAAACCTTCGGCGCGGAAGTGGTGCGGAGAAATACCCATATCTCGGAGCTAGTAATCGCCGGAGCCACCATCGGCATTCATGGCGGCGGCGAAGGCAAGCGGACATGGACGGGCATCAGCCTGCAAGTAGCAGATGTCGTTACCGGGGCAGCAGAAGTAATCGCAAATGGAGGTGGGCTCACCCGCGAGCCGCAGGAGGAAGATGGCGAGGCACCCCACTTGGCAATGTGCTTTGATACAGATGGAAATGAGTTCATGCTCACTCGCAAACGCTGAGAAAAGCGCGACGTTTCCAGTGGTAAAATTGCCAATCAAAACGCACCACGTCTCTCAGGGCAAGATGACCTCCACCTGAAAAAACTGCCGGGGTGGTGCCTGATCACCCAAAGGCACATTCCAACGGACTTCCTCCCATGTGCCATCGATGTAAATCACCTCTGGCAAACCAGACATTGGTATCGATCCGCCAGATGCCAGAGAAGTAGTCAACCTCGGACGATAAACCAGGCCGCAATTTTTCCTTCGATAGTAGCGAAACACACCGCCCTGTGCCGTTGAAAACAACTCGAAACGAGGAAGCCCTGCGGAGTTGGAAGTGGCAGCACCCAATGGCACGGCAGGATTTAGTCCGAAAGCATATTTCAAAAGGTTCGAGAGCCCATCCCCGCTTGGTATAGAAGCTGGTAGCCTTTGGGTAGGAAGAAGGCCCGAGGCCGCAGCCCATGCGGCTAATCCGTCTGCTGCCTCACTGCGTCCATCGCCATCGGGGTCTTCGCTCCAATCATTAGTGAGTTGTATATTTAAACTTTGTTCGAAGGGAACATCCGCACCAGTTCCAGAAGCACGAATGCGTATGCTCGGATGGATGAAAGGCAAATCATAGTCGAGGCCTAGAGGACTTAATAATGATAACACTCCATTAGAGATCACGAAACGGGCGTTACTATTATCCCCGGGGCCAGATACAAATGTATAATCTCTCTGGCTAGGGGCGCCAGCTACGGTAGCAGTGAGTGTGCCGATACGAGTCCCAGCAGGTGAGTTTTCTATAAGTGCGGCAGGATTGAGCTGGATTGCCAAAAGGGGAGCACCATCGAGAGTGTTGTAAGAAAGAATACGCTGCAGCCTGCCTCGATTCGTATCGACTTGGAGCAAAACAGAGTTGATTTTCCCTGTTTGGATTACGCCCGTTTGCAGACCTGACGGCACATCCACTTGAAGATCGGCAGGTAATCCAAACGCTAAAAATCGACTGGCAGTGGAACCATTCACAGTGACCGGACGCGAGATTACAGAACCCACTGAGGCCATCACACTTGAGGAAGCTGCAATTTCAGCCACTGGTAAATCATCTCGAAACACAAGTGTGTGAGTGCGCCCTGCCGAGATACGCTTCACGTTGATTGCTTCCATCGGTAGATTTCCATAACTCAATGCATCGCCCCATAAACTTACCGAGCCATCTGCTTTAAGTGCCGTGCTGTGGACCCAGCCAGCGGATAGCCGAGTGACGTTTATTAAATTCATAGGCACACTGCATTGCCCATATAAATTGTGTCCCCATGCTACTACAGTCCCGTCATTCCTGAGAGCAAGACTATGATAGCCGCCAGCAGAAATTCCGATGATACCAATGGCATTTGCCGGAACACTGCACACACCATCAGAACTGCGGCCCCATGCGATCACTGACCCATCATTTTTCAGAGCTAAACTATGAAATCCTCCGGCTGCGATGGCAATTACTCCAGATAGATTTGCAGGAACATTCGCCTGCCCATAGCCACTCCAGCCCCAAGCAACGACTGTGCCGTCTGAGCGCAAGGCGAGGCTGTGCGCCTCCCCTGCGGCGATTGCGATGACACTATTGAGGCCCGCTGGCATATTGCATTGGCCTGATTCATTGCCACCCCATGCAGCAACTATACCTACGGAATTAAGTGTTAAGCTATGGCGTCCACCGGCTGCGATTGCTACTTTCGTATCGGAAGTATTAGGCACATTCAATTGTCCATTTATGTTAGATCCCCATGCGATGACGGTTCCATTCGGCCGCAACCCGAGACTGTGGTCACGGCCCGCTGAAATTTCGATAAGCTCTCCCGGAAAAACGGGTGCTTGTGAGTTCCCAGCTACCTCACGCCCCCATGAGACAAGCATGCTACCGCTCGGCTTACTCGCACCATTTTTAAGAGATGTGCCGCGTGCTTGCTCAAAGCCATCGCTAAATTGATCCCCATCGCTATCCGCCACTTGATCGCTGGTGGTGTGAATATCCTCCTCTGCGGCTTCGCTGAGACCATCTCCGTCTGCATCCTCAGTGCGATCATCAAGGAAGGCCAATGTCAGAACTTGTTCGTAAGAATTTAGAGTGGAATCAATTGCCCGCACCCGGATAGAAAGCGGGCTAGATTGCGATTCGAAATCGCGCCGGAATAGTGAACTTACGAACAAGCGCCCTTGGTGAAGTACGAAACTAGAGTTTTCTTCTCCCCCCACGCCACTGATGAGTTGCAAGTTTGCGAGACTGCCCGCGTCAGGATCCGTGACAGAGAACGTGCCGATCCATGTTCCTACCGCAGTATTTTCCATGACACTTGCGGCTGATAGCAAGATCGCGGTCGGTGCGACGCCTGACCTACCTGAGAACCATGCGGACTGGGTAAGACGGCCCTTATTCGTATCAACGCTGATCCGCAATGCACCACGGTATGGCACAGTGAAAGTCCCTGAAATGATACCCGAAGTAGGATGAATGCTGAACCCCGACGGCAGGCCCGCGGCATAGAAAGCCAAGGGCGTAGCATTGAGAACGGTCACCGGAAAGGCCATCGCTTGCCCGACGGTCGCTTGAATGGTGCGGCTACTTGAAATCTCTGGAGAACCAGTTTCCCGGCGAACTGCAATGCTATGTTGTAGTCCCGCAGAGATTAGCCGGACGTTTTGAAGAGCAGGCCCAGGCGGCGTGCTTTGATTGTTGCGATTCATTCCCCAGCCAACGACAGAACCATCTGCTTTCAATGCTAGCGAATGAAAGCCACCCGCAGCTAATGCCACCACGTTATTCAGCCCGAGCGGCACTTGCGCTTGGCCAAATTGATTATTCCCCCACGCTACGACTGTGCCATTCGCCCGCAGAGCAAGGCAGTGGAATCTTCCAGCCGCCACTGCCACAGCATCTACCAAACCTTCAGGTATCTCTGTTGCTTGCCATGCTTCACCAGTAAAATAT